>JAUHYB010000694.1 GCA_030426745.1 bacterium | reverse complement strand
GAGTACAAGAAGGCCGTGGCGGACGGCGTGCAGATCGTCCCGCTGAAGCAGGTCGTCGAGTACTTCCGCAAGAGCAACGTCTGACCGCCTCGCCGCGCGGCGAGGACGAGGCTTCCTCGCGCGGCGACGACGACGCATCATGACGGGCGGGCGCCGGCATCGGCGCCCGCCCGTTCCGCGTTCCGCCTCCTCCCCCGCGCGCCGACCCGCACCCGCACCCCGCCTTGGACCCCGCGACCTCCAGCCGAGACGCGCACGACGACGACGACCCGGTCGAGTCGTCGCGCATGACGCTGGGCGAACACCTGGACGAGCTGCGCGTGCGGCTGATCCGCTCGGTGATCGCGCTCGTCGTCGTCCTCGCGGTCGCCTACGGCTTCTGGGGCACGATCGTCGAGGTCGTGCTGCAGCCGTACTACACGGCGATGGACATGCTGGAGGTCGACTGGCAGGAGGAGACGCTGCGCCGCTGGCAGGCCGACGAGGGCGCGCCGCGCACGAAGTACTTCATGAGCAGCGACCCGACCGACATGCGGCCGCTGCACCCGCTGCGCACCGACCCGCGCGCGGACTCGGCGGGCGCGGGCATCTTCTTCGCGTTGAAGTGCTGCCTGTACTTCTCGCTGGCCGTCGCCGGGCCGTACATGCTCTGGCAGCTGTGGCAGTTCGTCGCCGCGGGCCTCTACCAGCGGGAGAAGCGCGTCGTCTACCGCACCTTCCCGGTCGCCGTCGCGCTGTTCCTGACGGGCGTCCTGTTCGGCTACTTCTTCATGGTGCCGTACGCCTACTACGCGCTGCCGGCGATGACGATCGAGCAGCTGCAGTTCGACCCCGAGATCTCGAACTACTTCCTGTTCCTGCGCAGCTTGTCGCTGGGCATGGGCGTCGTGTTCCTGCTGCCGATCGTGATGCTCGTGCTGTCCCGCGCGGGGCTCGTCGACCCGAAGCAGTACGGGAAGTTCCGCGGGCACTTCCTCGTGGGCGCGCTGGTCTTCGCCGCGATCCTGACGCCGCCGGACCCGATGACGCAGATCATGATGGCCGCGCCGATGATGGTGCTGTACGAGGTCGGGCGGCTGGTCGCGCTGGCCGGCGCGCGCAAGCGGGCGGAGACGGACGCCGCGGTGGAGACGACGTGAGCGCGCGCCGCGGTCGGGTCGCGCTCGTCGCGGTGGGGGACGAGCTCGTCATGGGCGAGCGCCGCGACGCGAACCTCGCGTGGCTGGCGGATCGCCTGGCCGAGCACGACCTGGTCTGCGACGAGATGCGGCTCATGGGCGACGACGAGGACGCGCTCGCCGCGGCGCTCGAGGAGCTGTGCGCGGCGCGCGAGCTGGTCGTCACGACCGGCGGCCTGGGCCCGACCCTGGACGACGTGACGCGCCACGCCGCCGCGCGCGCGGCCGGCCGCGGGCTGGTGCGCGACGACGCGACGGTCGAGGAGATCCGCGCGTGGTTCGCCGGCCGCGGCCGCGAGATGGCGGCGTCGAACGAGCGCCAGGCGCTGTTCCCCGAGGGCGCCGAGCGCCTGG
>JAUHYB010000693.1 GCA_030426745.1 bacterium | reverse complement strand
GCGCTGCGCGACCTCGGGCTCCTGTGACCCGGAACCCGTGACGCGCCGGCGTCGCTGACCGCACACGGAAACGCATCCCTCCGCGCTCCTTCCCCCCGAGGACCGCGGTTCCCTCGCGCGCCGTCCGGCGCGCCCCGAAACGACTCGACATGAGCACCCGAACCGAACGCGACTCGATGGGACCGATCGAGGTCCCGACCGAAGCGATGTACGGCGCGCAGACGCAGCGCTCGCGCCAGAACTTCAAGATCGGCGGCCAGCGCTTCCCGCGCGCGATGATCCGCGCGCTAGGCATCGTCAAGAAGTGCGCCGCGCAGGCGAACATCGAGCTGGGCGAGCTCGACGCGCTCGACGGCGACGCGCAGCAGGCGCTGCTGACCGCGGCCGACGAGGTGATCGCCGGCCAGTGGGACGACCACTTCCCGCTGGTGGTGTGGCAGACCGGGTCCGGCACCCAGTCGAACATGAACACCAACGAGGTGATCTCGAACCGCGCCATCCAGATCCTGGGCGGTGAGCTCGGCTCGAAGCAGCCGGTGCACCCGAACGACCACGTGAACCGCGCGCAGTCGTCGAACGACTCCTTCCCGGCGGCGATGCACGTCGCGGCGGCCGAGGAGACGGTGAACCGCCTGTTGCCGGCGCTGCAGGCGCTGGAGAACGCGCTGCGCGAGAAGGCCGAGGCCTGGAACGACGTCGTCAAGATCGGGCGCACGCACCTGCAGGACGCGACCCCGCTGACGGTCGGCCAGGAGTTCTCCGGGTACGTCCAGCAGCTCGCCGACGCGCGCCGCAACATCAAGTCGGCGCTGCCCAGCGTGTTCGAGCTGGCGCTCGGCGGCACGGCCGTCGGCACGGGGTTGAACACGCACCCCGACTACGCCGAGCTCGCCGCGAAGAAGATCGCCGAGGAGACGAGCCTGGCGTTCGTGTCCGCGCCGAACAAGTTCTCCGGCCTCGCGGCGCACGACGCGCTCGTGTTCCTGCACGGCACCTACAAGGTCGTCGCCGCCGCGCTGATGAAGATCGCGAACGACGTGCGCTGGCTCGGCTCCGGCCCGCGCTGCGGCCTGGGCGAGCTGAAGCTGCCCGCGAACGAGCCCGGCTCGTCGATCATGCCCGGCAAGGTGAACCCGACGCAGTGCGAAGCAGTGACGATGGTCGCGGCCCAGGTGATGGGCAACGACGCGGCGGTCGGCTTCGCCGGCTCGCAGGGCAACTTCGAGCTGAACGTCTTCAAGCCGGTGATGATCCACAACGTGCTCGAGTCGTGCGCGCTGCTGGCCGACTCGTGCGACTCGTTCCGCGAGAACTGCATCGAGGGGCTCGAGCTCGACGTCGAGCGCGTCGACAAGCTGATGCGCCAGTCGCTGATGCTGGTCACGGCGCTGAACCGCCACATCGGCTACGACAAGGCCGCGCAGGTCGCGAAGAAGGCGTACGAGGAGGGCACGACCCTCGTCGAGGCCGTCACCGCGCTCGGCTTCATGTCCGCCGAGGAGTTCGAGGCCGCCGTGGTCCCCGGCGAGATGGTCGG
>JAUHYB010000169.1 GCA_030426745.1 bacterium | reverse complement strand
GCTTCCGCGCCGATCGCGACGGGCGGCGCGCGGACGTCGCCGCGCTGCAGGCCGAGCTCGAGACCGCGCGCCTCGGCGGTCGGGAGGGCGCGCTCGACGCGGCGCGCCGCGAGGTCGCCGCGCTGGCGGCCGCGCTCGAGGAGCGCGCGTGGGCGCTGGACCAGAAGCGCGCGGACGCGCCCACGGACGCGCTCGTGCAGGACACGATCTACCGCGTCGGCGAGTACGTCCCGGCGGGGCGCCCCGTCGTCTCCTTGTTGCCGCCGGAGAACGTGCGCGTCCGCTTCTACGTCCCGCAGGCGCAGCTGCCCGCGGTCGCGCTCGGCGGGCGCGTCGAGGCCCGCGTCGACGGCCGCGACGGCGCCGTGCCCGCGACGATCTCCTTCGTCTCGACGCGCGCCGAGTACACGCCGCCGGTGATCTACAGCCGGGAGTCGCGCGCGAAGCTCGTCTTCCGCGTGGAGGCCGTGCCCGACGACGCGGGCGCGGCGTTGCACCCCGGCCAGCCGCTCGAGGTCCGCCTGCGGTGACCGGTCCGACCGCCGCCGCGAGCGTCGAGCCGATCATCGACGTCCAGGGACTGACGAAGTCGTTCGGGACGAAGGTCGTGGTGGACGCGATCTCGATGAAGGTGCGTCCCGGCGAGATCTACGGCTTCCTGGGCCCGAACGGATCGGGCAAGACGACCTTCCTGCGCATGCTCTGCGGCCTGCTGCGACCGGACGCGGGGACGGGGACCTGCCTGGGCTACGACATCCTGCGCGAGACGCGCGAGATCAAGCGTCGCGTCGGCTACATGACGCAGCGCTTCGGTCACTACGAGGACCTGACGATCCGCGAGAACCTCGAGTTCGTCGCGCGCGTGTACGGCTTGCCGCGGCGCCGTGAAGTCGTCGACGAGGCGATCGAGCGCCTGGGCCTCGAGGCGCGTCAGAACCAGCTGGCCGGGACGCTGTCCGGCGGGTGGAAGCAACGCCTGGCGCTGGCCGCGTGCATGTTGCACCGACCGCAGCTGCTGTTGCTGGACGAGCCGACGGCCGGCGTCGACCCCAGCGCGCGCCGCGACTTCTGGGAGGAGATCCACCAGCTCGCCGCCGAGGGCCTGACGGTGATGATCACCACGCACTACATGGACGAGGCCGAGCGCTGCCACCGGCTGGCGTACATCGCCTACGGTCGCCTGATGACCGAGGGCACGGTGCGCGAGGTGGTGGACGACGCGGGCCTCGTCACCTACCTGGTGCAGGGCGGCGACCAGCAAGCGATCGCCGCCGCGCTGCGCCGCGAGGAGGCCGTGCAGCAGACGGTGGCCTTCGGCGAGGACCTGCACGTCAGCGGGCACGACCGCGCCGCGCTCGAGGCGGCGTTGCGCGACGCGCTGGGCGGGGACGTGCGCTGGCGACCGATCGACTCCGGGCTCGAGGACGTCTTCATCAGCCTGATGCGCCGCGCGGAGGACAACTTCCGGTGAGCGTGTTCTCGTTCACGCGCTTCTACGCGGTGATCGCCAAGGAGTTCGTGCAGATGCGGCGCGATCGCCTGACGTTCGCGATGGTGCTGGGCATCCCGCTCCTGCAGCTGGTCCTGTTCGGCTTCGCGATCAACTCGGATCCGCGGCACCTGCCGACCGCGTTGCTCGTGCAGGACCGGGGGCGCCTCTCGCGCAGCATCGCGCAGGCGATGGCGAACAGCGACTACTTCGACTTCGAGCGCGAGGTGTCCACCGAGGAGGAGGCGCACGCGCTGATCGAGCGCGGCGAGGCGCAGTTCGTGCTGCAGGTGCCGGAGAACTTCGAGCGCGACGTCCTGCGCGGCGACCGGCCGCAGGTGCTCGTGCTGGCCGACGCCACCGACCCGACCGCGACGAACGTGGCGCTCGGCGCGACCGAGAAGCTCCTGTCGCGCGTGCTCGACGACGAGCTGAGCGGCCCGAACGCCTGGCTGCGCTCGTCGCCGCCCGCCGCGGTCGCCGTCGTGCACGCGGCCTACAACCCCGAGGCGGTGACGCAGTACAACATCGTGCCCGGCCTGATGGCGGTCGTGCTGACGATGACGCTGGTGCTGATCACCGGGCTCGCGATCACGCGCGAGAGCGAGCGGGGGACGATGGAGAACCTGCTGGCGACGCCGGTGCTGCCCGCCGAGGTGATCCTGGGCAAGATCGTGCCGTTCATCCTCGTCGGCTACGTGCAAGCGGGGCTGATCCTGATCGCCGGGCGGTACCTGTTCCAGGTGCCGATGGTCGGCAGCATCCCGTTGCTGCTGCTGGTGACCTTCGTCTTCGTCGTCGCGAACCTCGCCGTCGGCATCACCTTCTCGACGCTGGCGCGCAACCAGCTCCAGGCGATGCAGATGGGCTTCTTCTTCTTCCTGCCGTCGATCCTGCTGTCCGGGTTCATGTTCCCGTTCCGCGGCATGCCGGTCTGGGCGCAGTACCTGGGCGAGGTGCTGCCCATCACGCACTTCCTGCGCATCGTGCGCGGCATCCTGCTGAAGGGCAGCGGCCTGGCGGCGATCGCGCCGGAGATCGTGCCGATCGCGCTCTTCGCGCTGGTCGCGCTGACGATCGGGCTGGTGCGCTTCCGGCGGACGCTGGACTGACGGTCGCTGGGTCGCGGGGTGGGGGGCCGCGGGCCCCGACGGCGGCGCGGATCGTCCTGGACTCCCGGTGATAACGCGTTATCATCCGCGCCCCATGTCGAGCCCCCGCAAGCACGAAGAGGTCTGGAGCTACCTCACGGACACCGACGGTCCGCGTTCCGCGCACGAGGTGCACGAGGCGCTCGAGCACACCGGCATCGGCATCGCCACGATCTACCGCGCGCTGAACGCGGGCGCCGAGTCGGGCGTGTTGCGCGTCGTCGAGCTGCCCGGCGGCAGCACGCGCTACGAACCCGCGTCGCGCGCGCACCACCACCACTTCCTGTGCGACGGCTGCGACACGGCCTTCGACGTCGAGGGCTGCGCCGACGGGGTGCGCGACCTGTTGCCGCCGGACTTCCAGTTGAACGGCCACGAGATCCTGCTCTACGGCTTGTGTGCCGACTGCGGAGGGGCGGCGTGAGCGCCACCGCTGACGCGGCGTCCACGCGCTGGGATCGCCTCGGCGTGTTCGCGTCCGTCGCGTGCACCGTGCACTGCATCGCGGGGCCGTTCCTGTTCCTGGCCGTGCCGACCTTCGCGGAGGTCTGGTCGCACCCCGCGGCGCACGCGCTGATCGCGCTCTTCGTGCTGCCGCTCGCCGCGACGGTCCTCTTGCGCGGCTACCGCGCGCACGGCAGGACCTGGGTCGCCGCTTGCGCGTGGGTCGGCGTCGCCTTCGTCCTGTCGGGCTGCGTGCTGCCCTTCGTCGGCACCGAGGCCGCCGCCGCCGAGTCGGGCGCTTGCGCGAGCTGTTGCCCGCAACTGGTGACGAGCGCGGACGGCAGCGGCATCGCCGGCGTCGAGTGGCCGCCCGCCTCGATCGCGACGGTGCTCGGCAGCGTCTTCCTGGTCGCCGCCCACCTGGGCAACCTCGCGTACTGTCGCTGCTGCGCCGCGGCGAGCGCCGCCTGACCGACCTGCGCGCGGGCGCCCGTCACACCGACTCGCGGAAGCCCTCCTCCGCCGCCGCGATGTTCTCGAGCTTCACCGCCGAGAGGTCGACGTTCGTCATGAAGGCCGAGTACGCGAGCGACGCCGCGATGCAACGCAAGTCGCGCGCCCAGGGCGGGACGTAGCGCGGGCCGGCGAGCAGGCCCGACTCGAACCAGGGGGCCAGCTCGACCGCGTCGCCGATCGTCATGCGGCCCGCGAACAGGTTGCGCACCAGCTCGGGCCGGTCGTCGCGGATCGCGACGCGCAGGATGGTGTGCACCTCGAGCAAGCCCTTGAGGTAGACGCAGTCCTTGGTGAATGCGACTCGTCCGCGCGCGTCGCCGCCCCGGAAGACTCTCTGCGCCGACTGATAGCTCTCTTCCTCGCTCTGGCCCGCATCGAGGAAGACGCGGAAGACGTCGACGAAGTCCGCGCCCTCGAGCGCGTGGTGGATGGCGCGCACGCGCAGCGCGATGCGGCGCAGGCGTTGGATGTCGATGGACAGCGTCGCCAGCTCGGCGAAGACGGCGAGCCCTTCTTGCGTGCGCGTCGTGCGCGGCGCGCCGAGGCCGAGGCAGCGTAGGTGCGGCTGGCGCTTGCCGTTGATCATCGTCAGCGAGTGGATGAACGCCTCGTGGTTCAGGAGCTGCGCGAGGTCCAGCTCGGTGAACAGCGCGCCGGCGCGGATGCGGACGCGCTTCGAGCCGGCGATGGCCTTGGAGGCGAGCTCGGGGTCCACGAGGACCTCGACCGGGTCGTCGGTGAAGAACTCGTCCACGGCACGTTGCAGGCGCGCGGCGAAGTCCTCCGCCGGAATGTCGGGGACGGTCGACGGGATCGCGTGACCGCCGAGCAGGTCGTCGGTCGTCCGCAGGAAGAACTCGGCCGCGTCGAGTCCGGTCACCGACTGCGTCCGATAGCTGTCGTCCGGTCGGCCGTAGAGCGCGATCGAGTGGCGCGTGAAGTCGGGCGTACCTGCCGCTTCGAGCATCTGCGCGGCGTCGAGGTAACTGCGCGCCGTCTTCCACAAGAGGTCGTGCAGCGGGTGACCGCGATCGCAGCGCTCCATCAAGCCCTCGAGGGCGTCGCGTTGCTCGCGCAGCGTGACGCGCGGCATCTCGACCCGCGGCAGCTCGGGGCGACCGGCTCGCCACGCGGCGAGGAACTCGCCCTCGATCCGCGCCGGCCAGGTGAGGGCGGACAGCACGCGCACCTTGGGTGCGACGCGCGCGAGGTCGCGGTCGATGGCGAGGGCCCTCTCGACGGACGGGGAGTCGAGGTCATGCATGACGAGAGATCCGGCCTGCGGCCGCGCTGGTGGTCGTGGAGCGCGAAGCGTAGCGAGCGCGAGGCGTTTCGGGATCCACGAAGATCGCGGGACGGCTCGCGCGAAGACGGGAAGGTCATCGCCACGTCGCGACCGAGGTCCCCGCCGGCAGGCGCAATGCCCTCCGGCTGGTCGGCGGTCCTACTTCCCGGGGCTACTCCGGGTTCGTGCCGATTCTCCGTTCGCGGGGCGCAGGGTCTTTCGGAGCGGCGCGGAGCTCAGTCGGATCCGCCGGTGGGATCCCCCGGGGCGCCGCGTGCGAGCGCTCGCTCGGCGCGCGGCTCCAGCGCCGTCGGCCAGTCCATCGTCAGCCGCGCGTTGATCTCGCTCAGCGGGTTGAGTCGCTCGGGCGCGCCCGGTTCGGCGCGGTAGCGGAAGGCGTCGATGCCGAAGGCGCCGAAGTAGCCGGCGCGCGCGAGCGCCTCGCCCGCGGCCGCGGCGGCCCGCTCGAGCGCGGCGTCGTCGGCGCGCGTCGCCGCGTCGAGGTCCGCGCGCGCGGTGCGCAGCCACGCGCCGCTCGCGGCGACGTCCTGTCGACAGGGTTCGGAGATCGTGACCGCGCCGCTCGCGCTGACGTAGCCGGAGCGCGTGTACTCGACCGTGACGTCGACCCAGGGATCGATGACGAGCGGACCGCGGCGCAGGCTCGCGCGGATCCACGCGAGCTCTTCGGCCGTGGGGGCGCCCGCGTAGAGGCGGCGGCGTCCGCGACCGGCGGCGCCGAAGGTGCGGCGCACGAGCCAACCGAGCGGCGCGGGGCGCGCGACGAGCGCGAGCAACTCGGGCTCGGTCGTCGCGACCACTTTCGCGAAGGCGCCTTCGGAGAGCGGCGCGCGCACGTCCACCGTGAACGGTCGCGCGTTGACGCGGCGCAACACCTCGGTCGCCGGCGCGGCGAGCGGTTCGGCGCCGACGCGGCGCAGCAGCGCGAGGGCGCGCGGCGTCGGGCTCCACGCGACGCCGGGCAAGCCGCGCGCGCGCTCGAGCGCCGGGTCGCCCGCGGCCAGCGCCTCCTCGGTCACCAGCACGTCGCCGGGGCGCACGAGCGGCCCGACGAGCTTGCGCCGCTCGCGCGCGACGAGCGCGGCGAGGTGCCGCGTCGGCGCGTACCGCTTTCCGACCTCGAGCTCGTGTTCGGCGTCGAGGTTCAGCACCCAGGCGCGCGGACCATCGGTCACGGGCGGGGCTCCTGGGGCAACGGGGGGTGCGGGCTCATGTCGCGCGCGAGTCTAGCGCGGCGCTGCCCGATCGGGAGCGCGCGGCGCTGCGATCACGCCGGCCCGATCCGCAGCACGATCGCCCCCGCCCGGTCCTCGGCTTCGACGCGGCGGTGCGCCTCGGGGGCCTGTTCCATCTCGTAGACCGTGTCGACGATCGACGTCACGTCGCCCGCCTCGATCATCGCGCGCAGCTCGTCGAGCTCCGCCTGCGTCTCGCGCGCGAAGGCCATGCTCGCGCGCTTGTCGGTCGTGCGCGTCGTCCACGGCGCGCGCAACAGGTCGCTGAAGCGCGGGTTGCCCTTCACGTAGCGGCCGCCGGCGTTCAGGACGCGCAGCGTCGCGGAGTACGGGCTGCGCGGGACCATGTCGAAGACGACGTCCCAGGTCTCGCCGCGCTCGCGGAAGTCCTCGCGCGTGTAGTCGACGAAGGCGTCGACGCCGAGGCGCTCGAGGAAGGCGCGCTTGCGCTCGCAGTCCACCGCGGTGACGTGCGCGCCCAGCGCCTTCGCGATCATCACGCCGTGGGCGCCGATGCTGCCGCCGGCGCCGTTGATCAGGACGCGGTCGCCGGCGCCGACCTTCGCCAGCCGCAGGAAGTGCAGCGCGTTCAAGCCGCCGAGCGGGACGGCCGCCGCTTCCTCGAAGGTCATGTTCGCGGGCTTCTTCACCAGGCACGCGCGCTCGCGCACCGCGACCAGCTCGCCGTAGCCGCCGAAGCCGAGCCCCGCCGAGCCGTGGACCTCGTCGCCGACCGCGAGGCGCGTGACCTTGGGACCGACCTCCTCGACGACGCCCGCGAAGTAGCCGCCCAGGATCTTGTAGCGCGGCCGGAAGACGCCGATCGCGACGCGCAGCGGCAGCCAGAACCAGTTCACGGCGAAGCGGAACGCGCGCAGCTCGCAGTCGGCCTTCGTCGCCTCGGCGGCGCGCACCCGGACGAGGACCTCGTCGTCCTTCGGGCGGGGGTCGGGGACGTCCTCGACCTGGAGGACCTCGGGCGGGCCGTAACGGCGGTAGGTGATGGCGCGCATGGGGGGGCGGCGTCGCGGCGGACGCGGCCGGGGAGTGTAGCGCCGCGCGCGGGCCCCGCGGGCCGTCGCGTCGCCGAACAGGACGCGCCGTGATGTCTCGTGACGACTCGCGCTAGGCCGAGGGCTCGCCCAGCGACACGCCGTGCCGCCGCGCCATGCGGTACACGGTG
>JAUHYB010000692.1 GCA_030426745.1 bacterium | reverse complement strand
GCCCGCATCCGCCCTTCGGGCGGATCAAGCGCCGCAGGGCGGCGCTGCGCCGGCTTGTTCACGGTGCCGGGAACTTGGGAGCTACTCCGTGGCTGCCAGTGCTGGGGTGGAGCGTGCTTTTCACCCGCTCCTCTTCTCCTGCGTGTGGTTCGTCCTTCTTTGCGCTCTTTGCTCCTTTGCGGTCTTTGCGTGAAGCCGCGACGGAGGACTCGCGCTGCCTTCCACGTGTCCCGGCCGCGCAGGACGCTGTTGCAGGGATGGACCTCGCGGGCGGCTTCAGCCGCCCGCGCGGTCCTTTCCGGCAACGGCGCAGTGAGCCTCCGGGACACGGCCGAGCGCCCGCGCGGCCCCAGTCGCGGTTTCACGCAACGGCCGCAAAGGTGCAAAGAGCGCGAAGAAGAACGAACCACGGCCGCGCGCGGCCGCAGCATCAGAAGGAGGAGTCCACCTCCCGCATCCTCCCTTTGGTCGGATCCAGCGCCGCGGGGCGGCGCTGCGCCGGTCTGATGACGGTGCGCGCGTCCTCGAGTTGCTCCTTCGCCGTGACCCTCCCTCGTTCCTCCGGACACCGGACCGGGGGTTGCTCGCTCGTCCGGCCGAGCCGAGAGGGTCAGCGGCGCTCGTGCGCTGCTTCCTCAGCCGCGCTCTCGCGCGAGGCCGCGGACGAAGGTCGCGATGTTCTCGCGGGCGGCGCCCTCGAGCGCGAGGCGCAGGCGTTCGACGCCGGTGAAGGCGGCGTCGCGCGGGACCAGGAAGCCGGTTCGGATCGTGCGGTCGACGCGCGGGGCGTCGGCGCCGGGGTCGAACAGGCGGTAGCGGACGGTGACGTGCGCGGGCATGTCCTTGGCGCCGGGCGGGTAGTCGAGGTCGACGATCTCCGCGTCCAGCGTCAACACGTCGGTCTCCGCGCCGTTGCGCGCGGGGCCGACGTCGACCAGCGAGCGCTCGAGCGCGCGGGCGAAGTCCGCGGAGGAGATCGACGGCGAGCCGAGCGCCATCGTCCCCGACCCGCCGGTGACCGCGCGCACCTCGATCGGCGGCAGGTGGTCGAGGCGCGCGTCCTCGGCGGCGAGCTGCCGCAGGTCGCCGCCGTCGAGCCGCATGCCGTCGGCGGTCGTCGGCGTGCTGCAGGAGGGAGCGGCGAGCACGGCGGCGAGCGCGGCGAACAGCGCGCGGGCGGCGCCCGGTCCTCGTGAGGTGTCGCGGCGCGGGCGTCGGGGCGTCGGGGGTGCGGTCATCTCGTCGCGGCGTCGGGTCGTCGGGCGTCGGGGCGGCCCGCGAGTCGCCGCGCGCCGTCCGTGCATTCCGCGGCGCGCGCGCGCCGGGCGCAAGGGCCTCTCACCCCGGAGGGCGGGATCCCCGCCGCACCTCGCGATTCGACCGGATCCCCGCATCCGCGCCGCCGCGCGCGGCGTTCTCCCTCCCGCAGCGGGCGCACGGCCCTCGGCCTACTCCCACCCCCTTTGGAATCACCGCGGGGCGCCGTGAGCCCGCTCGCTCCATACACAACGGCGGACCACGGCGATGCGACGACTCCTC
>JAUHYB010000691.1 GCA_030426745.1 bacterium | reverse complement strand
CCGTCTTCCTGGGCGGCGCGCCGGCCGACACCACGCTCGGCTCGAACTCCGGCACCGCCTACGTGCAGCTGTACGGCGAGCGCTTCCCGACCGTCTGCCAGGGCGACGGCAGCGTCACGGCCTGCCCCTGCGCGAACGAGTCGACCCCGGGCAACGGCGAGGGATGCCAGAACAGCCAGGGCCTGGGCGCGGTGCTGTCGGCGACGGGCTCGCCGTCGGTCGCCGCGGACGACCTGGTGCTGTTCGTGGACCAGTCGCGCCCGACGCAGCCCGGCATCTTCCTGCAGGGCACGTCGCTGATCAGCGTCCCGTTCAAGGACGGCGTGCTGTGCATGGGCAACCCGACCGAGCGCATGGAAGTCGCCTTCGCCAGCGCCACCGGCACGGTGCAGAGCGTCGAGTCGGTCGTCACGAACGGCAACGTCTCGGCGGGCGACACGCGCTTCTACCAGTACTGGTACCGCGACCCGCAGATCTCTCCCTGCGGCTCGGGCTCGAACTTCTCGAGCGGCATCACGGTCGTCTGGCAGTAGACGATCGCGGTCCGACCACGCGGCGCCGCGTCCTCCCGCTCGGGGGGGGCGCGGCGCCTCGCGTTCGGAGCGGACCCGCGCGGCGCGCCCGGCGTCCGCCCGCGTCAGGAGCCCGCGCGCTCGTCGAACTGCAGCTCGTGCAGCCGGCGATACACGCCGTCCGCGGCGAGCAGCTCGTCGTGGGTGCCGCTCTCGACCAGCTCGCCCTTGTGCAGGACGAGGATGCGGTCGGCGTCGCGGACGGTCGACAGGCGGTGCGCGATGATCAGCGACGTGCGCCCGCGCATCAGCGTGCGCACCGCGGCCTGCAGGATCTCCTCGGTGCCGGTGTCGACGTTCGACGTGGCCTCGTCCAGCGCCAGGACGGCCGGGGCGCGCGCCAGCACGCGCGCGAACGAGATCAGCTGCGCCTCGCCGGCGGACAGGTTCGCGCCGCGCTCGCGCACCAGCTCGCGGTAGCCGCCGGGGAAGCGCGCGACGACGCGGTCGAGCCCCAGCTCGCGCGCGGCGGCCAGCGCGGCGTCCTCGGCGATCACGCCGCCCAGCCGCAGGTTCTCCAGCACGTCGCCCTCGAACAGGAAGACGTCCTGCGTGACGACGCCGACGCGGCCGCGCAGGTCGCGCTGCGCGTACTCGCGCACGTCGACGCCGTCCAGCGTGACGCGGCCGGACTGCACGTCGTACAGGCGGCTCAGCAAGCGCAACAGCGTCGACTTGCCCGACCCCGTCGCGCCGACGACGGCGACGCGCTCGCCGGGCTCGATGCGGAACGAGACGCCCTTCAGCACCGGATTCTCGGGGTCGTATCCGAAGACCACGTCCTCGAACGCGATCTCGCCGCGGCACGGGCCCGGGTCGGCGGGGGACGCGGGGTCGGGCACCACCTGGTCCTCGTCCAGGAGCTCGAAGATGCGGTCCGACGCCGTCATCGCGTTCTGCATGACCGTGTACTTCTGCGACAGGTCGACCAGCGGGCGGAAGAAGCGCTCGAGCATGCCGTAGAAGGTGA
>JAUHYB010000690.1 GCA_030426745.1 bacterium | reverse complement strand
CCGCGGGGCGCGAGCCGAAGCGCACGTCGAAGCCGCGGCGCCCGCCGCGCTCGTTCGGGTCGCTGGGCGGCTCGACGAACGGCAGGTCGCCCGCCGCCTGCGCGCGCCCCAGGAAGTCGATCGACAACGCCACGACCCGCGCGGCGCCCTCCTCCTCGAAGCCGACCAGGTCGTCCGTCGGACGGTGGTAGTCGTCGTGCAGGCCGGTGAACAGGTGCAGCGCGGGGATGCCGACGTCCAGGAAGCTCTGGTGGTCGCTGCCGCCGACGGCGAAGGTCGAGGTCTCGATCGAGTCCGACATGCCCGCGACCTCCGCGGACGCGCGCACCAGCGCCTCGAAGCGCGGCGACGTGCCGACGCCCAGCACTTCCAGCCCGTTCGACTCGGCGCGCCCGATCATGTCGAGGTTCAGGTTCATCGACACCTCGTCCAGCGGCACGGTCGGGTGCGCGACCCAGTGGCGGCTGCCGATCAGGCCCAGCTCCTCGCCGCTCCACAGCGCGAAGACCACGTCCCCCGCCGGCCGCTCGTCGCGCGACGCCAGCCAGCGCGCGATCTCCAGCACCGCCGCCGTGCCCGACGCGTTGTCGTCCGCGCCGTTGTGGATCTGTCCGACGGCGTCCGGCGCCAGCGAACCGGCGCCGCCGCGGCCCAGGTGGTCGTAGTGCGCGCCCACGACGATCGTCGGCGCCTCGCCGCGCCCGCGCAGCCGCGCCAGCACGTTCGTCGCCACGCCGTCCTCGCGGCGCACGTCGGCGGTCAGCTGGACCAGCTCCGGCCCCGCTTGCGGCCGCGCGTCGGCCAGCATCGTCTCGAACGCGCGCGTCTGCGCCGCGTCCAGCGCTCCACCGTCGCTGGCCCACAGGCGCGCCGCGAGCCCCGGCTCGACGAAGAGGCACGGGATGCCCGCGTTCGCCTCGCGCCCGTCCTCGAAGCGCAGCCCCGGCGCGCTCGCGTCGGCCTGCGTCACGATCACCGCGGCCGCGCCGTGGCGCTTCGCCGTCATCACCTTGTGCAACACCGACGCGCCGAAGCCCCACGACTCGCCGTCGTCGGGCGTGCCGCGCAGCACCATCACGACGGCGCCCTCCACGTCGCCGTCCGCGTAGTCGTTCCACTCGCGCTCCTCGTCGACGATGCCGTACCCGCGGAAGACCAGCGGGCCGCGCACGGTCCCGCTGGACGAGCAGAACAGCGGCTGCGAACCGCCGCGCACCTGCGCGAAGGCCGGCTCGCCCGCGTGGTCGCCGCGCGGCATGTGGATCGGCTTGCCGACCGACGACGACTCGCCGACGCGCGGCGCCAGCGGCACGGCGAAGCGCTGGAAGTAGCCGTCCTCGCCCGCCGGCTCGAGCCCGATCATCGCGCACTGCTCCGCCAGCCACTGCGCGGACGCCGACTCGCCCGGCGTGCCGGCGCGGCGGCCCTCGCGGGCGTCCGCCGCCAGCCACGCGACGTCGGCCTGCAGCCCCAGCGCGCTCTTCGGCACGCGGTCGAGCAGCGGCTCGCGCGTCGGCTGCGGCCCGTCGCTGACGCAGGCGGAC
>JAUHYB010000689.1 GCA_030426745.1 bacterium | reverse complement strand
TGCGCTCGTCCGGTCACTACGGCGCGAAGCGTCACACCACGAAGAACCTGCAGGTCATGCGCGTCGACCCCGAGCGCAACCTGCTGTTCATCAAGGGCGCCGTCCCCGGCCCGCCGAACGGCTTCGTCCAGGTCCGCACGGCCAAGACCGGCATCAAGAAAGGCTGAGCCAGATGAAGGTCAAGAGCTACAAGTCGGGCAGCGTCGGCGAGGTCGAGGTCGACACGCAGGCCTTCGGCGACAAGGTCCTGTACCGCACGCTGAAGGACGCCGTGGTCATGTACCAGGCGAACCAGCGCCAGGGCACCGTCAAGACCAAGACCCGCGGCGAGGTGAAGGGCACCAACAAGAAGCCCTATCGCCAGAAGCACACCGGTCGCGCGCGCGCCGGCGACGTCAAGTCGCCCATCTGGCGCGGCGGCGGCACGGTCTTCGGACCGCGCCCGCGCGACTACTCGTACCACATGCCGGTCAAGGCGCGCCGCGTCGCGCTGCGCACCGCGCTGGCGGGCAAGCTCGCCGACGGTGAGGTCGTGGTCGCGGAGCTCGGCGAGTTCAGCGCCCCGTCGTCCAAGTCGGCGCGCAAGGTCCTCGCGGACCTCGGGTCGCCGCGCCGGGCGGTGCTCGTCCTGAAGGACCGCGACGAGAACGTCTACAAGTCCTTCCGCAACTTCCCGCGCGTGATCGTCCGCACCGCCGCCGAGCTGTGCGCGCACGACGTCGCCGCGGGCGGCCTGATCATCGCCCAGGGCGGTGCGCTCGAGCTCGTCGCGGAACGCGTCGGTGACGCCGGCACCAAGAAGGTCGCCAAGCACCACGGAGACAAGTCATGAGCTCGATCGACCGCATGTACCGGGTGATCCAGAAGCCCCACATCACCGAGAAGGCGTCGGACGGCACCCTGGTGCGCAACGCCTACACCTTCCGCGTCCCCGTCGACGCGAACAAGGTCGAGATCCGCCAGGCCGTCGAGAAGCTCTTCGACGTCCAGGTGATGAGCGTGAACACGCTGACCGTGCGCGGCAAGGCCAAGCGCCGCGGCTACAACGCCGGCAAGTCGCAGGATTGGAAGAAGGCGATGGTCGTCCTCAGCGAGGGCCAGACCATCGACGTGCTCTAGGAGGACGACGTGGGAATCAAGAAGTACAAGCCGACCTCGCCGGGCCGTCGACACGGCAACGTGCTCGACTTCGCGGAGATCACCACCGCGACGCCCGAGAAGAGCCTGCTGCGCCCGCTCAAGAAGACGGGTGGCCGCAACAACCACGGTCGCATCACGTGCCGTCGCCGCGGCGGCGGAGCGAAGCGTCGCTACCGCATGATCGACTTCAAGCGCAACAAGCTGGGCGTGCCCGCGCGCGTTGCGACGATCGAGTACGACCCGAACCGCTCGGCGAACATCGCGCTGCTGCACTACGCGGACGGCGAGAAGCGCTACATCCTGGCGCCGCTGGGCCTCGAGGTCGGTCAGACGATCACGGCCGGCCCCGAGTCGGAGCCGAAGGCGGGCAACGCGATGCGCCTCGCCGACGTGCCGATCGGTCTG
>JAUHYB010000688.1 GCA_030426745.1 bacterium | reverse complement strand
GGCAACAACGGCTACCTGAACGTGGGCGCGGGCTCGACGGGGCTGTTCCGCTTGCCGCCGCCGGTGCAGGCGAACGGCGCGGGCGAGGCGACGAAGGCGCTGGACTACGGCGACTCGCCGCTGAACGGCGGCGCCGGCGCGGTGCTGCCCGGCTCCAAGTGGAACTTCCAGTTCTGGTACCGCGACCCGGGACACGGGTTCAACCTGTCGGACGCGCTCGAAGTGACGTTCTGCCCCTGAGGATCAGCGGTCGCGGTCACGCGGGACACGGTCCAGCGCGCCGCGCAGGGAGCCGGCCTCGAGCATGCGCTGCGCGGCGCTGTCGCGGTCGATTCCCGTGAGCTGCATCACGACGGCGACCGTCACCTGACCGTCCGCCGCCAGGAGCGCGGCGTGCGCGGCGTCGCGGTCCAGGCCGGTCAGCTCGGCGACCAGCCGCGTTCCGCGGTCGACGAGCTTCGCGTTCGCCAGCGCGCGCACGTCGACCATGCGGTTGCCGTGCACCTTGCCCAGGCGGACCATCAGCAAGGTCGAGAAGCGGTTCAGCGCGAGCTTCGTCGCGGTGCCGGCCTTCATGCGCGTCGAACCGACGATCGGCTCGGGGCCGGTCAAGAGGCGGATCGAGACGTCCGCGTCGTCGCGGGCTTGTTCGGTCGGCACACACGCGAGGAACACCGTCGCCGCGCCGCGCGCGCGGGCGTGGGCCAGCGCGCCGTGCACGTAGGGCGTCGTGCCGCCCGCCGCGATGCCGAACACCAGGTCGTCGGCGGAGAGCGCGAGCGCATCGAGCTCGCGCGCCGCGGCCGCGGCGTCGTCCTCGGCGCCCTCGACGGACCGCGTGAGCGCGCGCTCGCCGCCGGCGATCAGGAAGCGCACGCGGTCCGGGTCGGTCTGGAAGGTCGGCGGCAGCTCCGCGGCGTCGAGCGCGGCCAGGCGCCCGCTGGTTCCGGCGCCCACGTAGACGACGCGACCGCCGCGGCGCCAGCGCTCTTCCGCCAGCTCCACCGCGCCGACGATCGCGTCCTTCGCGCCGGCGACCGCGCGCGCGACGGTCTCGTCCTCCGCCTGCAACGCGTCGAAGGCGTCCGCGAGCGGCAGCGCGTCGAGCTCCGCCGTGCGCTCGTTCGCGCGTTCGGTGTCCAGCGCCGAGCGGTCCGCCGGCGTCGCGCGAGCTGCGTGCTCGTTGCTCGCGGTCACGACGCGTCCGTTCCTTCCGCGCCCGTTCCGCCTTCGCCCGCCGCGCCGCGCTTGCGCGAGAACCGCGCGCCCGCGTCCCAGAACGGCTGCGCCAGGCTGCCGCCGCCGTCGACGACCAGGCACTCGCCGGAGACGTACTCCGACGCCGGCGACAACAGGTACAGGCAGTGCGCCGCCATCTCCTCCGCCGTGCCGAAGCGTCCCAGCGGGATGCCGCGCTCGATCTTCGCGCGGCTCGCCTCGTCGGGCCACAGGTTCGCGCCGGCGCCGTCGGACTCGAACGGTCCCGGCGCGATCGCGTTGACGCGGATCGAGTGCCGCGCCCACTCCGCCGCCAGGGTCTTCGTCATCGC
>JAUHYB010000168.1 GCA_030426745.1 bacterium | reverse complement strand
GCGGCTCTCGACGGTGGGACGCTGAACAGGAGGAAAGTGCCTGGCACCGTATTCCTGTCGAGGCGCGCGCTGGTCTCGCGCGGGGTCGCTGCGCCACAATGCGTCCATGACCGAAGGACGCTACGCGGGGCGCCACGTGTGGATCACGGGCGCCGGGACGGGGATCGGGCGGGCGACGGCGGTGCGCTTCGCGCGGGAAGGGGCGGCGCTGACGCTCACCGCGCGGAACGGCGGGCGGCTCGAGGAGACGGCCGCGATGGCGCGGGAAACGGCGGTCGGCGCGGGCCCGCGCGGCGGCGGCGGCGCGAGCGAGGTCGGCGTCCACCCCGCCGACATCACCGACGCGGCTGCCCTGTGCGCGCTCGCGAAGGACGCCGCCGCCGCGCGCGGGCCCTTCCACGCCGTGATCGCGAACGCGGGCATCGGCGGGCCCAACGAGCCCGCGCCCGACGGCGGCGACGCGGGCGATCGCTTCGGCGAGCTCGTCGCCACGAACCTCCTCGGCACCTACCACACGCTGCGCGCGGCCGTGCCGCACCTGGAACCGCAGGGGGGGGCGGACCCGGAGGCGACCGGGGAAGCGCCGTCCGGCGCCGGCGAGACCCGCCGCCACCTCGTCGTCGTCTCCTCGATCCTCGCGCGCATCGGCGTGCCCGCCTACACGGGCTACTGCGCGTCGAAGGCGGGGCTCCTCGGCCTCGTCCGCGCGCTCGCGATGGAACTCGCGCCGCGCCAGGTCCAGGTCAACGCCGTCTGTCCCGGCTGGGTCGACACGCAGATGGCGCGCGACGGGCTGGAGGGCATGGCCGCGGCGATGGGCACGAGTTACGACGAAGCGCACGCGATCGCGATGCAAGCCGTGCCGCTGGGCCGCATGGCGAAGCCCGAGGAGATCGCCGGGATGATCGCGTGGCTGTGCAGCGCCGACGCGCTCGGCGTGACCGGCCAGGCGCTCGACATGAACAACGGCGCCTTCATGAGCTGACCGGGAACCGTCATGCGCCTCGCCCTCCTCGTCCACGGCCTGCCGCCCGAGCGTTGCACGGGCGTGGAGGTGCACGCGCTGGCGCTCGCGCGCGCGTGGGCGGCGCGGGGCGTGCAGGTCGAGGTGTTCACGCAGTGCGTCGACGACTCGCGCGACCACCTGTCGCAGGAGCGCGAGGGGATCGCGCCGCGGCTCGCCGTCACGCGCCTGGCGGTCAACCGACCGGCCGAGGACGAGCGCGGGCGCCGCATCGTGCGCGGCGCGGCCGACGCCTTCGCGCGCTTCCTGGACCGCGAGCGCCCGCACGTCCTGCACGTCGAGCACGCGCTGGGCGTCGGCCCCGGCGGCCTGCAAGCGGCGCGCGACCGCGGCATCCCCGTCGTGCACCAGGCGCACGATCCGCTGGCGATCTCGCTGGACCACCTGGTGCTGCGCACCGACGCGACGCCGTTGCCGCTGGGCGCGGACGGGCGCCCCGCGGCCGACGACCTGGCGCGCAACGCCATGGCGCGCGCGGCGCTCGAGCGCGCGCTGCCCGTCGGTTCGCACGGCGCGGTCGTGTTGCGCGAGTGGCTGCCCGCCGCGCTCGCCGAGGAGCTGCGCGCGATCCTGGACGACCCGCTCACCGGCGACCGCGCGGAAGAACACGCGCGCCTCTCCGCGGAGCTCGCGTCGGAGGCCGACGAGTGGCGCGCGGCCTTCGACGGCGTCGACGTCTCCTGCGCGTCCAGCGAAGGGCTGGCCGACAGCCTGCGCGCCGGCGGAGTCCGCGTCGACCGCGTCGTGCCGTGCGGGATCGACGCGGCGGCGTTGCGCGCGTCACGGGGCGAACGGGGCGAACGCGACGAACACGCGCCGCTGCGCTGCGGCGTCCTCGGCGGGCTGCGTCCGCACAAGGGCGCGCACGTCGCGCTCGCCGCCTTCGAGCGGATGGTCGCGGACGCCGGGTCGCGCGACTGCGGCGCGACGCTGCTGCTGGCCGGCGAGGCGGAGGGGCTGGAAGCCGGCGCCTTGCGCGCGCGCGCCGCCGACGTCGGCGCGACGGTCACCGGCGCGTTCACGCCCGACGACCTGCCCGCGCTCCTCGCCGACCTCGACCTGGTGCTGGTCCCGTCGATCTGGCCCGAGAACGCGCCCTTCGTGATCCGCGAGGCCTTCGCGGCCGGCGTGCCCGTCGTCGCGTCGCGCGTCGGCGCGGTGCCCGAGAGCCTCGACGCGGGCGGCGGCGCGCTCGTCGCCCCGAACGACGCGGACGACCTGGCGCGCGCGTTGCGCGACCTGGCGGACGACCGCGAGCGCTACGCCGCGCTCGCGCGGTCGGTGCCCGCGCCGCTCACGATCCAGGACGAGGCCGCGCGCTGGACCGAGCTGCACCGCGACCTCGTCGCCGCGCACGACGAGCGCCGCGCCGAGGACCGCGAGGCCCTGCCCGAACACCTGCGCGCGTTCGCCGCGCGGTGCGACACGCTGCACGACTTGCCGTCGCGCGAGCTCGTGCGCCGCGCGCTGCAGGGCGTCGACGCGCTCGAGAAGGACCTGTTGCCGGACCGCGACCCGGCCGCCGCGCTGGCGGCCGCGCTGGAAGCCGCCGACGGGCCGCGCGAGGCCTTCGCGACCGCGGCGCGCGCCGAGCGCAGCGCCCGCGCGTCGTCCGACGAACACCGCGCCGCGCGCGACGCCTTCGCCGCGAAGGCCGCGTGGCGCGAGGACGCCTTGCGCGAGCGCGAACGCGAGCTCGCCTGGCGCGAGCGCGTCGCCCGCGAGGCCGAGGCGGAGTCCGAGTGGCGCGCCGAGCAGCTGGCGTCCGCGCGCGAGGCGCTGGCCGCGAAGGACGCGGAGCACCGGGACGCCGCCGCCGCGCGCGACGCCGAGCGCGAGCGGGCCAGGTGGCTGCAAGAGCGCGTCGCGACGCTGGACGGCGAGGCCGCGTGGCTGCGCGAGCGCGCCGCGCACGCCGACGCCGAGCGGGCGTGGCACGAGTCGACGGCGAACGACCGCGCGGCGCACCTCGACGAGGCGCGCGCCGCGCTGGCGGACCTGCGCGCGACGATCGCGGCGCTGGAGGCCGAGCGCGACTGGCGCGCGGAACAGGCGAAGGCGAACGAGCGCCGCGCCGCGGAGGCCGAGGCGCGCGTGGGGGACGCCGCCGCGCGCGCCGACGCGTCGCAGCACCGCGCGCGCGCGCTGGAGTCGGAGATCGACGACCGCGCGGCGCACGAGGCGTTCCTGCGCGGCGAGCTGGAGGCGCTGGCGCGCGCGCTGGGCGTCGAGCTGGGCGACGACGCCGCGTGGCCCGACGCGCTGGCGCGGGCGCGCGAAGAGCTGTCCCGCCGCACGCACGCGCTGTCGTCGGCGACGCGCGAGCTGGCGTGGCGCACCGACGAGATGCGCGCCGCCTGCGCCGAGGCCTCGCGCGGCTTGGCGCGCCGCATCGGCGCCGCCGCGCTGCGCCGCGCGCGCGGGTGGACGATCTCCGAGCGGGAAGGGGGCGCGTCGTGACGCATCGCGAACCCGGACGCGCGCCGGTCAGCGTCGTCGTGCCCAGCTACCGCGACGCCGACTGGCTCGCGCGCAACCTGCCGGCCGTGGTCGCGGAGCTCTCGCGCCGCGCGCGCGGCGACGAGTTGATCGTCGTCGACGACCGCGGCGCGCGGCCGGGGGACGACCACGAGTTGCTGGCCGACGCGCTGGCCGACGTGCTGACCACCGCGCCGGACGCGCGCGTCGTCGTGAACGAACGCAACCTCGGCTTCGCGCCGTCGGTCGACCGCGGCGTGCGCGAGGCGCGGCACGCGCTGGTCTTCCTGCTGAACCCGGACGTCACGGTGCGCGCGGGCTTCCTGGATCCGTTGATCGCGGCGCTCGAGGACCCCGAGGTCGCCGCGGCGGCGCCGCGCGTCGTGCGCGCGGACGGCGGGGCGGACGCCGAGGCGCTCGCGCGGCTGGCGTGGCGCCGCGGCTTCCCGGCGCTGGAGCTGGCGGACGCGCTCGACCGCGACGCGTCCTCCGACGAGGAACACGCGGCGACCGCGGCGCTCCCCGCGGCCTTCGCGCTGGGCGGCGCGTCCCTCTGGCGCCGCGACGAGCTCGCGGGCGCCGGCGCGTTCGACCCCTTGTTCGCGCCCTTCTACTGGGAGGACGTCGACCGCGCGTGGCGCGCGTGGCGCGGCGGGCGGCGGATCGTCGTGTGTCCGCGCAGCGTCGTCGTGCACGAGAACCGCGGCACGATCGGCGCGGCGGTGCCCGAGCGCTACGTGCGCGCCGCGATCGAGAAGAACCGCCTCCTGTTCGCGTGGAAGCACGTCGACGAGCCGCGTCGACTGACGGAGCACCTCGACGCGCTGCGCGCGCGTGTGCTGTCCGCCGCGGCGCGCGACGACCGCGAGGCGCTCGCGTGGCTGTGCCTGGCGCTGGAGCAGGGCGCCGACGCCTTGCGCGCGCGCGACGCGCTGCCCGCCGCGGTCGCGGGGTTCGACGAGCTGCGCGCGCGCAGCGACGCCGGGCGCGCGGACTGATCGGCGACGCGCGCCGCGCGAGACCCCGCCGGGCCTCGCGCGGCGTCGGTCACGGCCGCTCGACGACGACCTCGAAGTCCTGCCGCAGGTAGACGCAGGTGCCGGTCTCGCCCTCGCAGACGTAGAACAGCGCGTAGGCCGGCAGGCGCAGCGCGCCCTCGCCCGGCGGGACGGCGCGGTCGACGTGGAAGCGCACCACCTCGTCGGACGTCGCGACGTCCGCGCGTGGCGTCGACGCGAGCAGCTCGGGCGCGTCACCGCCGATCCAGACCGTCACCGCGGGCCCCGATTCGTGGTTCCAGTGCACGTCCTTGCGGGCGTTCGGGCGCAGCGCCAGGTGGATCGACGCGGCGCCGCCGTCGCCCGACGTGTCGCCCGCGACGGCGACCTCGATCGAGACGAAGCCCTGCATGTCGCGGTGGATCTCGCCGCCCGGGTCGGGCTCGGTCGGCGTCCCGTCGGGCGCCTCGCGCGGCTCGGCCAGCTCCGCGCCGGTCAGCGCGGCCGCGAGCGGGATCGGCGTCTCGCCGCGCGCGAGGATCTCGCGCCGCGCCTCCTCGACCCACGAGTAGAACGCGTACGGCTGGTCCATGCGCGGCCCGTACTGCTGGATGCGGCGGCGCCACACGTAGTGGTTCGGGTCCAGCGCGAGCGCGCGCGTCCAGTGGTCGATCGCGCCCTGGAAGTCGTCGGAGCGGCGCGCGTCCGACTCGTACCGCATGCGCAGCGCGACGCCGGCGCGGAAGGCCGCGCGCGCGTCTTCGGGGTGCTCGCGCGAACGGCGGACCAGGTCGTCCACGGACGCGTCGTCGACCTCACCGCCGGAGAGCGTGGAGACCGGCGAGACGAAGTGGTGCTGGTTCGAGCACGCGCACGCGCCGTCGACGAAGGACTGCGTGGGCACCGGTTCGGCGGCGGTGAACTCGCGGTCCAGGAAGTCCGCTTCGAACGTCTCGAGGTCGGGCCGCACCGCGCGCACGATGCCGTGCTCGTCGACCGCGACGAAGTTCGGCACGACCTTCGACCCCGTCAGGTTGAACGGGTCCCACAGGATCGGGACGTCGATGTTCTTCCACTGCGCGAACAGGCGGCAGCGGTCGGGGTGCTGTTCCTGGATCAGCGCGACGACGGCGAGGCGCTCGTCCGCGATCCACTGCTTGGCGCGTTCGTACCAGACCGGCACGTGCTTGCGGCAGCTCGCTCACCAGGACGCGAACTCGATCAGCAGCAGCTTCTTGCCGCGGTAGCGCGCGAGGTCGACGCAGGCGTTCGTCGTGACGTCGGGCAGGTGGACGTGGGGGAGCGGTTCGCCGACGACCCAGGGGGTGCGGGGTTCGGGCGGCGGGGCGGGGGACGCGTCGGGCGCGGCTTGCAGCGTCGCGAGCGCGCCGACGAGCACGAGGAGGCCGGGGAGGATCATGGGGATCGCAGCTGGGCGAGGCGCCGCGGTCGGTCGGTGTTCGACCGCGCGGCGCCGGAGGAGCGGTCAGGCGACGGGCGCGACGCCGGCCGCGGCGGAGAGCACCGCTTCGAGCCGATCGAGGTGCGCGTGACGCGTGAAGCGCGCGACGGTGCGTTCTCCGGCGGCGACGCCCAGGCGGCGCGCGAGGTCCGGATCGGTCGCGAGCCGTTCCAGCGCCCGCGCGAAGGCGTGCGCGTCGCGGTTCGGCACGGCGAGGCCGGTGCGCTCGTGCTCCAGCCAGTCGACGACGCCGCCGACGGCGAAGGCCACGACGGGTCTGGCGTGCGCGGCGGCCTCGAGGCCGACCAGGCCGAAGGGTTCGTCCCAGACCGACGGGAAGGCGACGAGGTCACAGCGGGCGTAGAGCGACTCGACCGCGCCGGGGGACTGCCAGCCGACGAAGCGCACGCCGTCCGCGAGGCCCTCGTCGCGCGCCTTCCGCTCGAGCCACGCGCGCGCCGGTCCCTCGCCGGCGATCACGCAGCGCAGCGTCGCGTTCCCGGCCGCGCGCGCGGCGGCGAGCGCGGTCAGCAGGTAGTCGACGCCCTTGTCGGGCAAGGTCAGGCGCGCCGGGCAGAAGACCGTCGTGTCGTCCGTCGCCAGGAAGTCGTCGAGCGCCGGTTCGAGCGGCGCGGGGGCGACCTCGTCGGTGCCGGACCGCGTGAAGTAGGGGACGCGGTGCACGCGCGTCGGGTCGCAGCCGGCCAGCACGAGCTGGTCGCGCATGTAGTCGGACGCGCAGACGAGCGCGGCGAGGCGCTTGTGGCGCTCGAGGTCGGCGAGGCGCGCGCCGAGCTCCGCGACCGGCCGCCGCAGCGCGGGCGCGCCGACGGGCTTGAAGCCCGAGCAGCCGGGGCCGTTCCAGTAGCGCTCGAGGCAGCGCGCGCCGAGCGGCTCGCGGCAGTTCGCGCCGTCCTCGCGCACCTTGTTCAGGCCGGGGCAGAACAGCGTGTGGTCCTGGACGTGGCGCACGACGGGCGCGACCTCGCGCAGCGCGTCGAGCGCGCCGCCGACGAGCGACGACAGGACGTAGAGCGCGTCGGGGCGCGCGCCGGCGGTCGCGCCCGCGGAGCCGGTGGTCGTGTTGCGGATCGCCGCGTCACGGATCGCCGCGCGGTCCGCGCGCGACGGTCGGTCCGCCGCGAGCGCGGGGACGACGACCCGCGCGACGCCGGCGTCCTGCTCGCCCTCGGCGCACAGCACGGTCACCGCGTGCCCCCGCTCCGCGAGCCCGCGCGCGACGGCGCCGGCGTAGCGCTCGGATCCGCCGATCAGGTCGAAGCGGCGCGTGACGATGAGGAGGCGCATCGGCGCCGTTGTAGCGAATCGTAGCGCCCGGACCCAGGCGCCCTCTCCCCCGGAGACGCCGGGGTGATGGGCGAAGGTACCGTGCCGGGTGCAGAATCGTCGGGTCAGCAGACAGCCGCGGCCTTCCGGCCG
>JAUHYB010000167.1 GCA_030426745.1 bacterium | reverse complement strand
GCGCGCGCACCTACGAGCTGTCGCCCGGCCTGTACTGGATCGGCGCGAAGGCGCGCGGCGCGGACGGCTCGCCGTGCTTCCCCATCGGCACCGGGCTGGTGCGCGTGGACGGCGGCGAACACCGCGTCCGCTTCCACCTCGCGCCCGCCGGGTCGATCGAGGGCCTGGTGCGCGACGCCGACCCGCGCGCCGGCCTGTGCGTCGCGCTGGCGACGACGGACGGGCGGCTGGTGCCGCTCGACGCGCGGCGCGACGACATGCTGGCGGCGCAGGACCTGTCCGCGTCGGGGCGCTTCTCGTTCGACAGCGCGCCCGCCGGCACCTACGAGGTGCGCGTCGGCACGCTCGAGGAGCTCGACGGCGGCTACGCGACCCGGCGGCGCGTCGTCGAGGTGCGCGCCGGCGAGACGGCGCGCGTCGAGCTCTGATCCCGCTTGCGCGATCGGGGTCGGCGCGCGCAGGATGCACGCGCCCATCCGCGACGCTTCGACCACGAAGGGGGGACCCATGTTCGCGTCGCTCATCCTGCTCGCCGCGCTCTCGAGCGCGCCCGACGACCGCTTCACCGAGCGCACGATCGCGACGATTCCGGACGAGGTTCCGGTGTACGACGTCACGTCCGGCGCGAACGACGCCGTCGACCACCGTTGCGCGTGGTCGCCGGACGGACGACACGTCGCGTGGATCGCGACGGTCGGCGGCGCGCCGCACGCGGCGATCGACGGCGAGGTCGGGCGCGGCTTCGCGGAGCTCGACGCGCCGCTCTTCGCGCCCGACGGCTCGCGCGCGGCCTTCCGCGGGAAGCTGCCCGGCGTCGCGGGCGCGTGGGCGGTCGTGCTCGACGACGAGGTCGTCGCGGAAGCCGAGTTCATCGGCCCGCTCGCGTTCTCGCCGGACGGCGCGCGCCTGGCGTTCTGGGAGGTCGACGCGCAGGAGGGCGCGCTGACCTGCGTCGACGCCGGGACGGGCAAGCGCTGGAAGCGCGGCCGCCGCGTGTCGCTGGTCGACGAGGCCGCCGGGCTCCCGTCGTTCAGCGCGGACGGAAAGCGCGTGATCGCGTCGGCCAAGGGCGCCGAGGAACACGTCCTGGTCCTGGCGACGCGCGCCGGGTCGAAGGTCGTCGTCGAGTCGAAGGGCTGGCTGACCGCGCCGCGGATGTCGCCGAAGGGGCGCGAGTTCGCCTACGTCGAGTACGACGAGGGCGCGTCGCCGGCGCGCATGTTCACCGTGCGCGGCAAGAAGCGCCTGTCGACGTCGATGGACGGCGGCGGCTTCGGCGTCTACTCGCCGGACGGGAGGAAGTTCGCCTACCTCGTGCGCAAGGACGGCAAGACGGGCGTCGCGATCGACTCCGACTCCTCCTCGAAGCCGATCTACTACGGCGTCGTCGAGATCGCGTGGCACCCGGGGAGCGAGCGCGTCGCCTTCGTCGCGAACCACGAGGGCCCGTCGCTGGTCGCGGCGAACGGCGAGTCGTTCGAGGAGGGCGGCGGCATGTGGTTCGCCGTGGACCGCGCGGTCGGCGCGAAGGACGGCGAGGAGGGCCCGGGCTTCGTCGAGGTCGACGCGCTGGTCTACAGCCCCGCCGGCGACCACCTGGCCTACCGCGCGCGGCGCGGCTTGCGGTGGATGGTCGTGGTCGGCGAGGCGCGGTCCGAGGTCTACGACGAGGTCGGTCCGCCGGTGTTCTCGCCGGACGGCACGAAGGTCGCGTTCGGCGCGCGGCGCGGGCGCGAGCTGCTGTGGCGCGTGCTCGAGGTGCCGCCGCGCTGACGCGAGGCGCGCGCGTGTTCGAGTCCTGTTCGAACGACGCGCCGCACCCCGCCCCGCGGCCTCGCGGCGCGCGCGCGTCGGGAACGCGCGCGCCGCGGTCTTGTCGTCCGCGCCCCGGCCTCCTCACGATGGGCGCGTCCCTTCCGGCAGCGCCCACGCACAGGAGGCCCCATGCGCGCCCTCGTCCTGACCCCCTTCCTGCTGGCCCCGCTCGCGAGCGCCGGCGAGCTGCTCGTCGAGGAACGCAAGCTGGGCGAGGTGCCCGAGGGCGTCGCGCTGGAAGGCGAGACGGTCTACGACCCCGACGGCAACCCGTGGCCGGTCGTGCACCGCGTGCAGTGGTCGCCGGACGGCCGCCGCGTCGCGCACGTCGGCCTCCGCGAAGGGCGCACGCACGCGGTGATCGACGGCGTGGTGCTCGACGCGTACGACTTCCTGGGCGCGCCGGTGTGGAGCGACGACGGCGAACACGTCGCGTTCCGCGCGGGCAACCGCGAGTCGTCGAAGCGCGAGCGCTGGTACGTGCTGCTGGACGGCGAGCGCCAGGGCGCCGAGGACTGGATCGGCGCGCTGCGCTTCGCGCCCGGATCGGACGAGCTGTGCTACTGGACGCAACCGGGCGCGCGCCTGGGCGCGATGGGCGAGTACACGGGCGGCGACCTGGTGTTCCGGCGCGGCAAGAAGAAGGGCAAGAAGTGGGACGACGCGCACGCGCTGCTGCCGATCGCCGCGAGCGCGGACGGCGACGTCGTCGCGAGCCCGGCGCTGCGCAAGGGTGAGTGGCACGTCATGCGCTTCGACGCGAAGGGCGAGCGCAAGATCGGGCGCCGCGAAGAGGGCCACGCGATGATCACCGGGTTCGCGCTGTCGCCCGACGGCAAGGACGCGGCGATCGTCTGCCCCGACCCGCGCGCGAGCGCCCCCGACATGCCCGACCTGCCCGCCGGGATGGCGCCGCCCGCGGGGATGTTCGGCCCGAAGCCGGTCGTGATCCACGGCAAGGAGGTCTACGGCCGCGACGAGGACGGCGCGGGCCAGCCGGTGTTCTCGCCGAACGGCAAGCACCTGGCCTACAAGCTGCTGGACGGCGACGCGATGGGCGTCGCGATCGACGGCGCGTGCCCCGCGCCGGCGCCCGGCGCCTTCGTCCACACGCCCGTGTGGTCGCCGGACTCGAAGCGCGTCGCCTACGCGGTGACCGAGGGCGGCGAGGTCAGCCCGTTCTGGCGCCTCGGGCCCGAGGGCGACAGCGCCGTGAAGGGCGGACGCACGACGGTGGTCGTGCACGACCGGCGCGGCAAGGGGATCGAGCGCGGCGCGGACCACGCGGCGGTCCGCGACCTCGCGTGGAGCCCGGACGGCGACGTCGTCGCCTACGCCGCGCGGACCGACGAGGGCTGGGCGATCGTGTGCGGCGAGGCGCGCGGCCCGGCCTACGACGAGGTCGGCCCGCCGGTGTTCGCGCCGGACGGATCGGCCGTCTGCTACGGCGCGCGCAGCGGGCGCGAGTTGTGGTGGCGCGTGCTGCGGTTGGGCGACTAGGGGCGCGGCTCCGGCGGGTCGGACGCGCTCGCCCCTGGTGGCGGGTCGCGGCAGGGCGTAGCCTCTCCGCTCGCCCGCCCCGACCCCGCGTCCCGCCCCCGCCATGCAAGCGTTCGAGAACCGACTGCGCGCCGCGCTGACCGACGTCACCGGCCTCCCCGCCGACGACCTGCGCATCGAGAACCCGCGCGATCCGTCGATGGGCGACCTGGCGTTCCCGTGCTTCGTCCTGGCGAAGGCGCGCAAGCAGGCGCCGCCCGCGATCGCCGCGGAGCTGGCGGACGCGCTGAACGAGACGCTCGAGGGCATCGAGGCCGTCGCGACCGGCCCGTACATCAACTTCCGGGTCGACCGCGCGCTGCTGGCGGAGACGATCATCGGCGAGATCGAGGCGCAGGGCGCGCGTTACGGCGGCGGCGACGAGGGCGCCGGCAAGACGATCGTCGTCGACCTGTCCAGCCCGAACATCGCGAAGCCGATGTCGGTCGGGCACCTGCGCTCGACGGTGATCGGCGCGGCGATCCAGCGCATCCACGACGCGCTCGGCTACAAGACCGTCGGCATCAACCACATCGGCGACTGGGGCATCCAGTTCGGCAAGCTGGTGACGGCGCTCGACCGCTGGGGCGCGGAGGTCGACCTGGAGTCGGATCCGATCAAGGCGCTGCTGGCGCTGTACGTGCGCTACCACGAGGAAGAGGGCGAGGACCCGACGCTGGCGGAGCAGTCGGCGAGGAACTTCCAGGAGCTGGAGAGCGGCGCGGACGGCCACGTGCGGCAGACGTGGAAGCGGCTGACCGAGCTCTCCATGCGCGAGTTCGACAAGATCTACACGCGCCTCGGCGTGACCTTCGACGAGGTGCGCGGCGAGGCGTTCTACGAGCCGTACCTCGACGCGACCGTCGAGCGCATCGAGGCCGCCGGCGTCACCGAGATGTCGGAAGGCGCGCTGATCGTCGACCTGTCGTCGATCCGCAAGAAGATGCCGCCGTGCCTCCTGCGCAAGACGGACGGCACGACGCTGTACGCGACGCGCGACCTGGCCGCGGTCTTCCACCGCCACGAGCTGTACGACTTCGACCGCTGCCTGTACGTCGTCGGCGGCGACCAGCGCCTGCACTTCGAGCAGCTCAAGGGCGTGCTCAAGCGCATGGAGATCGACTGGGAGCCGAAGGTCGAGCACATCGCGTTCGGCATGATGAAGCTGCCCGAGGGCAAGATGTCGACGCGGACCGGCAACGTCGTGTTCCTCGAGGACGTGCTGGACCGCGCGGCCGAGGAGGCCGGCAAGATCATCGCCGAGAAGAACCCGGACCTGGCGAACGCCGCGGAGATCGCGGAGCAGGTCGGCGTCGGCGCCGTCGTGTTCAACGACCTCAAGCGCGAGCGCGAGAAGGACATCCAGTTCGTCTGGGAAGAGGTGCTGACCTTCGAGGGCGAGACCGGGCCGTACGCGCAGTACACCCACGCGCGCCTCGCCTCGATCCTGCGCAAGGCGGAGGCCGCCGGCGAGGGCGACGCGGATCCCGACTGGGCCGCGCTGGAGGACGCCGCGCCGGTCATCGTGCGCCTGGGCCGCTTCCCGTCGGTGGTGCGGTCGGCCGCCGCGAACGCGGAGCCGTCCGAGATCACCTCGTGGGTGCTCACCGCCGCCCGCGAGCTGAACGCCTGGTACACCCAGCACCGCGTGCTGGGTCAGGACCCGGCGGTGACCTCCGCGCGCCTGCGCCTGGTCGCCGCCGCAAAGTCCGCGCTGGCAGGGGCTTTGGCGCTCCTCGGCGTCGCGGCGCCCGAAGAAATGTAGTTCGCGCTCAAGTCGCTCCAGCGAGCGGCCGATTTCAAACGACGGTGCCAGTCTTCCCGCCGGACCGAGAGGTCTCGCGGCAGGACAGGGGCGGCGCCGACCCACTCAGGAGGAGCCCCGTTGATCGAGCAATACATCCGCGACGTCCCCGACTTTCCGAAGCCGGGCATTCTGTTCAAGGACATCACCCCGCTGCTGCAGGACCCCGAGGGCCTGCGGAAGTCGGTGCTCGGGCTCGCTGACGCGGTCGACCCCGCCTCTTACGACCTGGTCTGCGGCATCGAATCGCGCGGCTTCATCTTCGGGACGGCGCTCGCGCACCACCTGGACAAGGGCTTCATTCCGATCCGCAAGCCCGGCAAGCTGCCCTGGAAGACCGCTTCGGAGTCCTACGAGTTGGAGTACGGCACGGACACCATCGAGATCCACGTCGACGCCGCTGAAGCCGGCCGTCGCATCTTGATGGTGGACGACCTGCTCGCGACCGGCGGGACGATGGCGGCGGCGCTCAAGCTCGTGCGCCGGATCGGCGGCGACCCGGTCGCCTGCGCCTTCGTGATCGAGCTGGGCTTCCTGCCCGGCCGCGAGAAGCTCGGCGACGTGCCCGTCCACTCCCTCCTCACCGTCTAGACCGCTCCGCGCGGTCTCCTCCGGAGGGCCGCCGAGAGCGCAGCAGAGAACACCGCCTATGCCCGCCAAGAAGACCACGACGGCCGACGCTCCGACGCTGCCCGCCGCGCCCTACGCCGACGTCCAGACCGAGGACCTCTGGCAGGAGTACCGCAAGGCGGTCGGGAAGGGCGCGAAGGGCGAGGCCGAGGTCGAGGCGCTGCGCAACGAGCTGATGGAGCGCCACCTGCCGCTGGTGCGCTACATCGCCGAGCGCCTGCTGCAGACGCTGCCGAAGTCGATCGAGCTCGACGACCTCGTGTCCGCGGGCCTGTTCGGCCTCATGGACGCGATCCGCGGCTTCGATCCGGACCGCGGGATCAAGTTCAAGACCTACTGCTCGACGCGCATCCGCGGTTCGATCCTGGACCAGCTGCGCTCGCAGGACTGGGTGCCGCGCCTCGTGCGCCTGAAGGCCAGCCGCATCGACAAGGCTCTGCACCGCCTGACCGGCGAGTACGGCCGCGAGCCCACGCACGCCGAGCTGGCGGAGGCGCTGGAGCTGGACCACCAGGAGCTCAGCAAGGAGCTGGGCGAGGCGAACGCGAAGGCGATGTTCTCGCTGTCGGAGAAGTGGGAGGACCACGACGACGACAACGCGACGGAGAAGGTCGACGTGCTGGAGGACCGGCAGTCGATCGACCCGATGCACGAACTGAACCGGCGCGACCTGCTGAACTACATGACGCGCTCGCTGACGCACAAGGAACGCTTCATCATCGAGCAGTACTACCGCGTCGGCCACACGATGCGCGAGATCGGCGAGATGCTGGCGCTGACGGAGAGCCGCGTGTGCCAGATCCACTCGAACGTGATGAGCCGCCTGAAGAGCCTGCTCGGGCAGAAGTCCGGCACGATGCTCATGTAGGACCGCGCCGCGCGCGACCCCCCCGGAACGGCGATCGGCCCCGCACCTGCGTGCGGGGCCGATCGCGTTCGGGCCCGGCGCGTTCGGGCCCGGCGCGTTCGGGCCTGGCGCGTTCGGGCCGGGCGAGCGCCGACGGGCAGGCGCTAGATGCCGACCTCTTCGTGGTCCTCGATCCGCGCGACGTCCATCACCTCGACGCCGGTCTCCGCGCCGTCCTGCCAGTAGCTCCACGTCGAGCGCAGCCGGTCCACGTCCAGGAACTCGAACTTCGCCGAGTGCATGTGCCCGCTCTCCGCCGGGTCCATGTTCGTCCCCGAGTGGAACTCGAAGACGACGACGCGCTGGCTGTCCGTCGGCATCTCGATCATCGTCGGCTGGTTCCCGACCGAGCAGTAGTGCGTCAGCATCAGGTTGCCGCCGTCCATGTAGTACATGGTCAGCATCTCGTAGTCCTCGCCGGGGAACACGCGCTCGACGACGACGGAGCCGGACGCGGTCAGCTCGTAGGACAGCATCAGCGAGTCGGGGTCGGGGTCGCCGTTCTCGTCGACGACGTACCACTCCCCCACCAGCTCCTTGAACATCTTGAAGTGCGCGTCCGACGCGCCCTCGGCGCGGACGTGGTGGTTCTTGTAGCTGCTGCAGCTCGCGGCCAGGGCGGCCAGCGCGAGCGCGGCGATCGTGGTCGGCTTCATCGAGGTCACTCCTTCGCGCCGTCGTCGGCGACTGCTCGGCGGTTCGTACGGGGGGGG
>JAUHYB010000687.1 GCA_030426745.1 bacterium | reverse complement strand
GCCTGACCGTCTTCGCGGCGGGGTACGGCTTCGAGGCGAAGAGCGTCAACGAGGCCTGGGAGGACCCGCAGTACGTCGCCGAGCTGTCGCCGCGCGACTACGCGACGATCGACCTGGACTGGCTGGCAGACCGCGCGGTCTTCCACGGCCTGACCGAGCACCACGTCCAGCGCATCCGCCGCGCGCAGGACGACAAGACGCGGAACCCGCTGTTCATCGCGATCGACCGCCTGTGGAACGAGGCGCTGGCCGACCACGACCAATACGTGGCGACGGCGGCGATGCAGACCCTGGCGGAGCTGAAGATCGCCGAGCCCGACGTGCGCAAGCACGTCTTCGGCATCCTGCTGCGCACCGACCGCAAGCTGGACGACGACCGCCGCCTGGACATCCTCGCGGACCTCGCGGGGCGCCGGTACGACAGCTTCGAGGAGTGGGAGGCGTGGTACCGCGAGCACCGCTTCGAGAACTGGAACCGCCACGTCTTCACGCAGCGCTGGATCGACGTGCTGACGCGCGGGATCGTCGGCGACGCGGTGCCGATCCCGCTGTTGACCGCGTGGAAGGGCATCGATTACCAGCTCGAGCACGGCGGCAGCGGGCACACGACCTACTTCAAGGGCCGCACGCTGCAGCCCGGCCGCGACTTCGAGGACGGCAACCCGTTCCCCGAGTACTACACCGTCGTGATGGCGGTGAAGAACCCGCTGCCGTGGCTGGTCCTGGTCGTCGTCGGCGTGGCGCTGGCGCTGGACCCGCGCCGGTCGTGGGGCGTGTTGCGGCTGGCCGTGCTGCTGGGCGCGCCGGTCGGGCTGTTCCTGCTGTTCTCGAAGGGGAACGCGCTGATGGGCGTGAAGTACGTCCTGCCGCTGTACCCCTTCCTGTGCCTGTTCGGCGCGCGGTGCTTCGAGAGCTTCCCGCGCGTCACGGTCGGCCTGACCGCGCTGTCGTCGGTGCTGGCGCTGTCGTCGCACCCGCACGAGTTGATGTACTACAACGCGCTGGCCGGCGGGTGGCGCGAGGGCCCGGCGCTGACCGTCGTCGGCGACGACTGGGGGCAGGGCGTGCGCGCGCTCGGACGCTGGGCGCGGGAGCACGCGGACGAGCTCGAGGCCGCCGGCGGCCTGCACGCGATCCCGTACACCGCGGCGGACACGGCGGCCTTCGGCCTCGAGCGCGCCGTCCCGATCGACGGGCCGATCGAGGGCATCGTCGCCGTCTTCGCGACCAGCTACTACCGCGACCACGTGCCGGGGAACACGGGCGTGCGCGCCTACGCCTGGCTCGACGAGTACGAGCCGTTCCTGATCCTCGACCGCTCGGTCTACGTCTACGACACGCGCGGCGGGGCGCCCGGCCGCGACCCGCGCGTCGAGTGGGGCGCCGCGGACGGCGAGTGAACCGCGCGCGGAACGGATCGCGGCGCAGGCCTTCGGTCGCGACGGCTGATCGGCCGATCCCGGTCCTGGTGATCGCGGGCGCCGCGCGCCCCGAATCGCCGTAGAATCACCCCGCCCATGAGACGCACCGCCTCCGCCCTCGCCCTGTTCGCGC
>JAUHYB010000166.1 GCA_030426745.1 bacterium | reverse complement strand
GCACATCCTGCGCAAGATGCTGGAGGCCGTGCCGCGCCCGAACGCCGACATCTCGGACTTCGCGCCGCGCTTCGAGTCGATCAAGATCCCCGGCGAGAAGATCGGCTTCCTGATCGGTCCCGGCGGCAAGACGATCAAGGCGCTGCAGGCCGACTACGGCGTGCGCATCTCGATCATGGACGACGACGGCAACGTGCAGGTCTTCGGCAACGAGTCGGAGAAGGTGAAAGCCTGCGTCGCCGCCATCCAGGGAATGTGCGAGACGCCGAAGATCGGCGCCAAGTACCGCGGCAAGGTGAAGAGCATCCGTGACTTCGGCGCCTTCATCGAGATCCTGCCCGGCGTCGAAGGCCTCTGCCACATCTCCGAGCTCGCCGACGGCTTCGTCGACAAGGTCTCGGACGTCGTCCAGATGGACGAGGAAGTGGACGTCGTCGTGATCAACGTCGACGACCGCGGCAAGGTGAAGGTCTCGATCAAGGCGCTCCAGCAGGAGACCGCCGACAGCGCCAGCTGATCGACCGCGACCACCGACGCGAGGGCCGCTCCCCGATCCCGGGGGGCGGCCCTCGCTGCGTTCGCGGCGGGGGAGGCGTCCGAGGAGCGGGACGGCGGCGCCCGGGTCGGGCGGGGCGCGGCAGCCCGGGACCGCTCGACACGGCGCCGGTCCGCGGCGGCGCGGGACCGACGCGCGCGCGGGATCGGGCGGCCCCGCGTCGGGAGGCGGGGCGGCGCGCGCGAGCCGGTCGGCGCCGCGCCGTGCCGCGCCGGACCATGCCGGGGAAAGTCGCCGGATCGGCGTCATCGGAACGCGCGCGGCGGCCGAAAGGGTAGGAGCGAGGGCCCGGTCTCCACTGCGGGACCCCGCGACGTCGCGGCGGCGCGGTCCCCACGGAACCGGGCGGGCCGCGGCGCGATCGAGACCACCCGGGCTCGCGGACCCGCGCTCCGACGTGTCGGAACGGGGTTCCAGGCCCGAAAAGGGCGGAAAGCCCTACCCCGGAAGCGGGGCCATCCTCAATACTGGATTCGAACCGGAGGATGCCCTGCAGGACGCCCGAGAGGGCGGAACGGAGCCCGCGGAAGGCCCGTCCCCGCCCTCGAGGACACGCTGCGGAACGAACGGCCCACCACGACCCGCCTCGAACGGAGTCCCACGGGCCCATGGAGAAGAGCCCCCGCCAGGGGCTGGAGAGGCCCGCGCCGGGCCGCGTGAGAGAGGGATTACGAACCGTGAAGATCGCCACTTGGACCCTGTCGGCCCTGCTCGCCGTCTCCCTGGGGGCGGCGGCGACGGCCGGCCACGAGGGGGGCTGGGCCGGAGTCGCCCAGGCCCGCGCGCAGGCCGTGAGCCTGCTCGACTGGATCGTCGAGAGCGGAGACAACGTCTGCGGCGTCAACGACGCCCGCCAGATCTCGAACCCCGCGAAGGTCTCCTACCGCTCCTTGCTCAGCGACACGCCCGAGCTGAAGGAGATGAAGAAGAAGGGGATCGACAAGGACTCGCCCGAGGGGCAGATCCTGCACAACAAGGGCGTCGACCGCGTCCGCAAGGCCGCCAAGTCGGTGATGACGGCGAAGGGCCACTGCAGCGTCTGGAAGAAGATCTCCAGCAAGAGCGGCGTGCGCATCCCGGACCTCACCGAGGCCGTCCGCGCCGAGCTGTAGCTCGAGCGCGATCCGACACACCCCCGCGCCGGCGGCGAGATCGACTCGCCGCCGGCGCGGGGTTCGTTCGGGCGGGGGGGGGCGGCGGACCGATCGGTCGCACGGACGGGTCGTCGGGAGGCCCGGGAGTGCTGGACTTCACCTCCAGAACCGATACAAGGAGCGGGGGCCCGATCGGGTCCCGCCGCTCTCCGTCGGCTCGCGGTGCCGCCCGGCGCGCCGCCACGCGGCCGCCGATCGAGCGCGCCCGCACCCCCTCATGCGCACCTCCTCCTCCCCCGTCCTCCCCGCGCTGCTCGGCGCCCTCGCCCTCGCGGGCTGCCGCTCCAACGAGCCGGAGGCGCCCGCGCCGGCCGGCACGCAGCAGGAGCCGCTGACGATGGAGGAGTTCCGGCAGCTGATCCAGGACGCCGGGACGATGTCGCCGGTCGACGAGGCGATGGGTGACCCCTACCGCGACGTCGACCCCGCGATGGGGGACACGCCGGAGGACCGCGCCGCCGCCGAGGCGGAGGCCGTCGCGCTCGCGGACCCGGTCGACGAGGTCTACGAGCCGATCGCGCGGAACCCCTACCAGGAGTTCGGCTCGCGCATCCAGGTGCACGACGACACGGGCCTGATCACCAAGCCGTACCCGATGCGGCCGGGGATGGGGCAGAAGATGGTCGACCTGATCGCGGAGTACGGCGACTTCGCGCTGTACGACCCGGCGACCGGTCCGCAGGAGCTCTCGACCGTGCGCCTCGACCTGCGCGCGGGCTTCGACCAGGAGTTCCTGTCGAACAACCTGCGCTCCTCCGGTCCGGACGCGGGCCAGGGCGTGACGCTGTCCGACTGGCTGATCGTGACCGCGAGTCACGACGAGTTGAGCGACGTCGAGTACTTCATCGACATCTTCGCGGGCGGCCCGCCGCAGATCGAGATCGAGGCGAAGATCGTCGAGTGGGTGACGAACGACAGCCTCGACCTGGGCGTCGGCCCGGTCGACTCGTCGACGCCGATCGTCGACTTCCCGGGCAACACCTTCGTGCGCGACCTGACCTGGAACCTGCCGAACCAGGTGGGCGCGAACCAGTTCCTCGCGACCGTGGGCACGGTGCAGGACGGCGTCGCCTACAACATGGTCCTCGAGGCGCTGTCGAAGTACGAGAACATCTCGATCATCTCGCGGCCGAAGGTCGCCGTGCGCGACGGCGGCAAGGCAAACATCGAGGCGATCGAGAAGATCCCGTACATCCAGATCACCTCGATCACGAACACGGGCGGCTTCAACACGGCGCTCAGCTACCAGGAGGTCGGCGTGCGCCTGTTCGTCGTGCCGCGCCTGGTCGGCACCAGCACGGTCAGCCTGGAGATCAGCGTCGAGGCGTCGCTGCAGACCGACTCGACCGTCGCGGCCGCGACCGCCGCCGGCGACCAGATCGCGCTGCCGACGCTCGCCTCGCGGAAGGCCGAGACGCTGGTCTACCTGAAGCCCGGCCAGGCCGTGATCCTGGGCGGCCTGATCACCGAGCGGAACGTCGAGGACGAGAAGAAGGTCCCGATTCTCGGCGACATCCCGCTGCTCGGCTACCTGTTCAAGTCGCGCTTCACCTCGACCGAGAAGGCGCAGGTGCTGTTCTTCATCCGCCCGCGGGTGCTGGGCGGCAGCGACCTGAACCGCGACTTCTAGCGCGTGATCCGCCCCGCCGGCACGGGACCGCCCGGCTCGATCCTGCCGGCCTCGGCCAAGACCGCCGGCCGCGCCGAACCGCCTCGCGAGGCCGGCGGAATCGTGCCGGGCACGGTACCGCGCGTCCCCTGTCGCCGGGCAGCGGGGCCGCCGCCGCCCGCGGCGCGCGAGAACCCCGGCGGCCGCGCTAGAATCCCGACCACGCCCGGCAGCCTCTCCGGATCCGGAAGGCTCTCCGCATCCGAAAGGCCGGCCGCGTCCCGCAAAAAGCCGGAAGGGGACGCCCCGCCGGTCGTCCACGCCGAACCCATGCTGCTGCTCCGACCGAAGACCGCCGATCCCGACAAGCGCGGCGCCGCGCTGCTCCTGAGCTTCATGGTCCTGGTGGTGATCGTCACGATCGTGACGCAGATCGCCATCGGCACGATGACCGACGCGCGCGTCGCGCGGAACGACCTGACGCTGGCGAAGATGGACCTCGCCATCGACTCGGCGATGATGCAGACGCGCATCCAGCTGCGCGACGACGGCCAGGCCGACGCCGAGGCCTCCGAGGACGAGGGCGGCGGCGCGGGACCCGCGATCCCCGACGTCGGCGACCTCGCGTCCGAGGGCGAGGACGGCGCGGGCGGGGACGAGGAGCCGGCCGCGGACAAGCGCGCCGACTTCCCCGTCGAGCGCACGGAGTTCAACGACGTCAAGCTGCGCATCCTCGTGCAGGACGAGGACTCCAAGTTCAACGTGCTGAACATGGTGCTCGAGGACGAGGAGCGCGCCGAGGAGGGCTTCCAGATCGTCGTGCGCGTGCTCGACCTGTTCCGCGAGGGCACCGAGTTCGACGTCCCGCTGACCGAGGCGCAGGAGATCGCCGACGCGATGCGGCGCTACATGCTGGAGCGCGACCTGCAGATCCTGCCCAAGCCGCTGCTGCTGTCCGACGACCCCGAGAACGACCGGCTCGGCTTCCCGCTCGGCATGCGGGAGTTCCTCGCGCACGAGGACGTGCCCGAGATCCTGTTCAGCGACTTCCGCGACGAGAACGACGTGATCGTCCACTCGATCGAGTCCTTCCTGACCGTGTGGAGCGCGATGGAGACGAACACCGGCGGCCCCGCCGAGCCGTCCGCGACCCCGTCGAACGACGAGGGCGCGATCGGCAGCGACGGGCCCGGCGCGGGCGGCTCGTCGGACTCCGGCGCGACGGGCGGCTTCGCGGTGAACATCAACACCGCGCCGCCGGTCGTCCTGAAGGCGCTGTTCGACAGCCGCGACGTGCACCCGTCGTTCTGGGACGAGGTGATCGAGTTCCGCAACCTCGAGGACGAGGAGGCGATGGAGGACGAGGACGGCCGGCGCCGCGAGCCGATCTACGACGAGTACGGCGAGGAGGTGCTCGAGCTGCAGTTCTTCGGGTCGCTCGACGACCTGGACGAGATCCGCGGCTGGGGCGACTTCGACGGCGAGACGAAGGAGCGCATCCAGGAGCGCCTGACGACGACGAGCAACACCTTCTCGATCATCGTCACCGCGCGCCGACCGACCGGGTCCGAGGAGGAGGAGCTCTCGTCGCTCGACGCGCGCGACGCCGCGCGCCGCGAGGAGTCGCTGCCGTCCCTGCGACGCACCGTGCGGCAGATCGTCTGGCGACACACCGTCGAGGAGGAGGTCGTCGTGACGCCCGTCTTCCCGTGGGAGGTGTTGCCGAGCTCGCCCTACGAGGTCCTCGACTACCCCGACGAGGACCGCTGATCCCTTGAGCGCGCCCGACCGCCTGCGCCTGGAGGTCTTCCACCACCTGTTCGCCGCGGCCGCGGAGGAGATGGGGGAGAGCCTGATGCGCTCCGCCTTCTCGCCGAACATCAAGGAGCGGCGCGACTTCTCCTGCGCGCTGTTCGACGCGGAGGGGCGCATGGTCGCGCAGGCGGCGCACCTGCCCGTGCACCTCGGCGCGGCGCCGCTGTCGGTGCGCGCGGTGCTCGACGCGCTGCGGCCGGAGCGCGGCGACGCGATCCTCCTGAACGACCCGTTCACCGGCGGCACGCACCTGCCGGACCTGACGCTCGTCTCGCCGGTGTTCCTGGAGGGCGAGGACGCGCCGCGCTTCTACTGCGCGAACCGCGCGCACCACGCCGACGTCGGCGGCCACCACCCCGGCTCGATGGCGCCGTCGCGCGACGTGCACGGCGAGGGCCTGCGCATCCCGCCGGTGCGCCTGGTGCGCGGCGGCGAGGTCGACGACGAGGTGCTGGAGCTGCTGCTCGCGAACATGCGCGTGCGCCGCGAGCGCCGCGGCGACCTGCTGGCGCAGTGGGCCGCGAACCGCGTCGGCGAGGCGCGCCTCGCGGAGATGTGCGCCGCGAACGGCGCGGACGAGGTCTCGCGGCGCGCGGGCGACCTGCTCGAGTGGACCGGCGCGTTGACCGCGCGGCTGGTCGCGGAGCTGCCCGACGGCGCGTGGTCGTTCGAGGACGCGCTCGAGGGCGCGAAGCACGGGCCGGCGGTGATCCGCCTGCGCCTGGAGAAGCGCGGCCGCCGCCTGGTCGCCGACTTCACGGACACCGACCGCCAGGCCGACGGCGCGGTGAACACGACGCGCGCGGTGGCGGTCTCCGCGGTCTTCTACTGCCTGCGCCTGTTGTTGCCGCCGGGCACGCCGACCAACGAAGGCGTGCTGCGCGGCGTCGAGGTGCGCACGCGGCCCGGGACGCTCGTCGACGCGAGCTACCCCGCCGCCGTCGCGGCCGGCAACGTCGAGACCAGCCAGCGCCTGGTCGACGTCGTGCTCGGCGCGCTCGCGCAAGCGCTGCCCGGTCGCCTGCCGGCGGCGAGCGCGGGCACGATGAGCAACCTGTCGTTCGGCGGCGCGAACGGCGACTTCGCCTACTACGAGACGATCGCCGGCGGCGCGGGCGGCGGACCGGAGGGCGCGGGCGCGCACGCCGTGCAGACGCACATGACGAACACGCGCAACACGCCGGTCGAGGCGCTCGAGAACGAGCTGCCCGTGCGCGTGCTCGCGACGACGGTGCGCCGCGGTTCGGGCGGCGCCGGCGCGCACCCCGGCGGCGACGGCGTGCGGCGGCGCCTGCGCTTCCTCGAGGCCGTGCGGCTGTCGTGGATCGCCGAGCGCCAGGCCCGCGGCCCGTGGGGCGCGAACGGCGGCGCGGACGGCGCGCCCGGCGCGGCCCGCGTGCGCGCGGCCGGCGACGCGCGCGACCGCAAGCTCCGCGCGCCCTTCTCCGTCGACCTCGAGCCCGGCGCCGAGGTCGAGCTCGACACCCCCGGCGGCGGCGGCCACGGCGAGGCGCCGGGCGGGTCTCCCCGCGGTTGACGGCGGCGGCCCCGGGCTCCTTCGAACGCGGCCCCTTCGAGCGCGGGCCCAACGAGCGCAGGTCCGTCGAGCGCGGGCCCGGTCGGACATGGCCCGGTCCAGCACGGCCCCGCCGAACGTCGGCCCCGCCGAACGCCGGCGCCGTGCGCTGCGCGCGGGACGGAGGGCCAGAATTCCGCCCTCGGCGTTCCACCGAGCGGGCCCGCTGGGGACAATCCCCGTTCCGGCCCGCGTCGCCGCGGCGGCGCCGGCCTCCCCCGAGACCCGAGCGAAGCGAACCCATGCCGTCACTCAGCGTCTTCGGAGCCCAGTGGGGCGACGAGGGCAAAGGGAAGATCATCGACCTCCTGTCCCGCGACGTCGACGTCGTCGTGCGGTACCAGGGGGGCGCGAACGCCGGCCACACGGTCGTGGTGGGGGACGCGAAGTACGTCCTGCACCTGATCCCCTCGGGCATCCTGCACGCGGGGCGCGTCAACGTGATCGGCAACGGCGTCGCGGTGGACCCGGCGAAGCTGCTCGAGGAGGTCGACGGCCTGCGCGAGCGCGGCGTCGAGGTGACCGGCGACAACCTGCGGCTGTCCGCGGGCGCGCAGGTGATCTTCGAGCACCACAAGCTGATGGACCGCTACGCCGAGCGCTGGCTGGGCGACGGGCGCATCGGCACGACGGGGCGCGGCATCGGCCCGTGCTACGCGGACAAGGCGGCGCGCACCGGCCTGCGCATCGGCGACCTGCTCGCGCCCGACCACTGCGCCGCGCGCCTGCGGGCCGCGCTGGCCG
>JAUHYB010000165.1 GCA_030426745.1 bacterium | reverse complement strand
CCGAACGAGCTGTTCGTGGCGGACCCGGCCAAGCCCGAGGACCAGCCCTACTACTTCCTCGACGGCGAGAAGCACCCCAGCTCGAAGCGCAACCGCCTGGTCATCCAGGGGCGCCACATCGAGGGCATCGGCGTGATGATGGCCGACGAGACGCTGGCGGGGCTCTCGAAGGAGTACACGCTGCGCATGGCGCAGATCGAGGAGTTCGAGGAGGACCGCGACCGCTTCGAGAAGGGCACCGCCGACTGGTCCGCGCGCCACGCGCGCCTCGTCACCGCGCTCGAGAAGATGCGCATGTGGCTCGAGTCGACGGCCTTCCCCGGCGCGCTGAAGCGCATCGACAAGCAGCTCAAGAAGGAGCAGAAGTACGCCACGGGCCACATCGAGGCCCGCGCCGAGGCGGCGATGGAGTCGATCCGCGAGGTCGACGTCCCCGAGGGCATCCAGCGCATCGCCAAGGACCAGTTCGGCGGCGCGCACAACTTCCGCGCGATGGAGTCGATGCACCTGCGGATGTACTACGTCGACGAGTTCACCGACGAGCAGGTGCGCCAGGCGCTCGTGATCGGTGAAGAGGTCATCGAGGGCTTCCGCAACACCTTCGTCGACCCGTACGTGTCGGAGACCTACCCCGACTACATCCCGGACACGATCTTCCACGAGTTCCTGTTCGTGCCGGACACCGACGAGGCGCACATGGCCTACTCGGGCGGCTTCTGGAACGTGGACTGGACGCGCGACCGCGAGAAGCGCCTGGAGATCTCCGGGGGCGTCACGATCGGCATGGGCGCGTTCCGCAGCTACTGGCGCAACAGCCAGCTGGACCTGCCCGGCATCGTCTGCCACCGCCTGGGCCACGCGCTGGCCGCGCTGCACTACGGCGGCGGCAAGGTGCAGTACCTGCCGCAGGACTGGATCTCCGAGGCGCTCGGCTACCACATCTCCTTCGAGCACCTCGGGCGCAACAGCGTCACCTGCAAGGCCTTCCACAACGACAACCCCGAGTACGTGAAGCGCGAGTTCGAGCCCAAGGAGGAGGGCGAGAAGTCGATCGGCACGGGGCGTCGCGACACCTACAACGAGATCGCGCTGCAGTTCGGCCGCCCGATCGACCAGCTGGCGCTGCGCGAGCTGTACGAGATGGACGACGCGGACCTCGCGAAGTCGTGGTCGTTCTTCGACTACGTGCTGCGCAAGGAGGGCTACGAGGGCCAGCTCTGGTTGCAAGCCGCCGGTAAGTACTCGCGCGACAAGCAGACGTTCATCGCCAAGTGGCGCGAGGCCGCGGCGACCGCGCTCGGCGTGGAGCCGCGCGAGGCCTTCCGCGACGTCGAGACGCGCTGGCGCGCGTTCGCCTCGGGCGAGCAGGACACCAGCGACCGCGTGCGCGGCTCGCGCTGATCCGCCGGCACCCACCACGCGGGACGCCGCCGACCGCCGGGTCGGCGGCGTCCCGCGCGTTCCGGGCTCACGCGGGCGGACCGTCCGCCGTACGCCCTCTCACCCCCCATCGACGCCCCGCGCGACTGGACGATTCCCACGCCCCCCGATACCGTGCCGGGGCTCGCTCTCGACGCCTCCCGCGCGGCCTCCCGTCCCGCGCGCGGCGCCGGCCGCCGACCCCCGGCGCGCCGCCTCCTCCCGAACGCAACGGAGCCCTCGATGCCCCTTCGTCGCATCCTCACGCCCCTCTTCGCCCTCGCGATCCTCGTCGTCGCCGCCTCGGCCATCGCGACGCAGGCCCGCGAGAAGATCCCGGACCACACCTTCGAGCGCGAGATCGTCGTCGACGAGGACGGGCTCCAGCAGTGGGGCCCGTGGGACATCGTCTGCCCGACGTGCAAGGCCGTGAAGGAGATCGACTGCCCGCTGTGCGCGGACCGCGACGTGCCGAACTGCATCGAGTGCGGCGGCGACAAGCGCGCGGTCTGTCGCACCTGCGCGGGCCAGGGTCGCTACCCGGACCCGATGGTCGAGATCGTCTGCCCCTACTGCCGCGGCGCGGCCGTGTACCCCTGCGCGCAGTGCTGGGGCAAGGGCTCGTTCGGCGTGACCGGCAACGCGCGGGACGAGAAGTGCCGCGCCTGCGACCAGAAGGGCGGTTACGAGTGCGAACCCTGCGACGGCACGCGCCGCCTGCAGACCGTCAAGTTCAAGAAGAAGCCGCTCGCCGAGGCGGACCTCGATGACCTGCGCGAGCTCCGCGAGGACCTCAAGGAAGTCCTCGCCAACCTCGAGGGCTTCGAGCACGACGAGAACCACCGCAAGACCGACAAGGCCTTCCAGTCCTTGCTCAAGAAGAACGCCAAGGCGTTCCCCGTCCTCAAGCCCGTCGGCAGCATGTTCTCGAAGGTCTACAAGGGCTTCGTGAAGGTCGGCGTGCAGTACGAGGGCTTCGAAGGCAAGGTCACCCACCAGTTCTACATCTTCCAGGACCGCGCGGTGTGGCACCTTCGCCACCAGATCCTCGTGCTCGACAAGGAGATCGCGCGCGCCGAGTTCAACGAGGCCGTGCTGGCCGAATCCAAATGACCCGTACGATCCCGTCGTCCGTCCGCCGCGCGATCCGCGCGCTGCGCGTCCTTCCCCTCCTCGCCGCACTCCTCGCGACCGACGCGGTCGCCCAAGCGCCGGTCGCCACCGTCGCCGAGACCGGCGCCCCCGCGGTCGTGCACGTCGACGTGCGCTTCCAGCGCGCGGGCGCCGTCGGGCGCTCGAAGGAGGAGTCGGTGCGCGTCGAGCGCTCGTCCTCCGGCGTCGTCGTCTCCGAGGAAGGCCTCGTGCTGACCAACGAACACCTCGTGGACGAGGTCGCCGACAACACGTCGGACGGCGAGTTCTGGATCGAGGTCACCACGCAGGCCGGCAAGACCTACTCCGCGGTCGTCGTCGAGCGCGACGAGCGCACGGACCTGGCGCTGCTGCAGCTCGCGCTGGACGAGGGCGAGGTCCTGCCCGCGCAGGCGCTCGGGTCCCGCGAGGCCCCGCCCGTCGGCGCGCGCCTGACCACCCTCGCCTACCCCGACGGCGAGCACCTCTACGCCTTCCAGGGCGCGGCGGCGCGCTCCTCGGGCCAGGTCACGCTGCGCCAGGACCGCTTGGAGCCCGGCGAGGTCCTGATCACGGACACGCGCTTCCACCGCATGCTCGACGGCGGCCCGCTGCTGGACGCGCGCGGCTACATGGTCGGCATCTACAACGCCTCGCACGTCTACGTCCCCAAGCGCGGTGACGACGACGACGAGGAGGAAGAGGAGGAGAAGGAAGCGGTCGTCGACTACGCCGTGATCGTCTCCACGGCCGCGATCCGCGCCAGCTTCCAGGGCCGCATCGGCGACCTGAAGCCGAACCTCGACGCGCCGTCGGGCTTCCAGCCCGAGCTCGCGATCGACGCGATCCGCACGGTCTCCCCCGCCGTCGTCGGCATCTGGACCGACGAGGACAACGACTACCCCGAGCGCCCCAGCGGCAGCGACCCGCACGGCCAGCGCACGGTGAAGGAGCTCGGCTCCGGCGTCGTCATCGACGGCGTGAACGGCGTGGTCGTCACCAGCGCCGACATCATCAAGGCCAGCGACAAGGACAACGCCTTCGAGGTGCGCTTCGCCGACGGGTCGAAGCACACCGCGCGCCTCCTGAAGCGCGACGTGGGCAAGCAGCTCGCGATGATTCGCCTGGAGCTGCCCGAGGGCGTCACGGTCCCCGCCGCCACGATCGGCGACTGGGCCGCCAGCAAGTCGGGTGAGTTCGTCGCCGTCGTCGGCCGCCCGTTCGGCGCGGCCGAGACGCTGTCGGTCGGCGTGCTCGGCAACCTCGACCGCGGCAACGGCTTCTTCCAGGTCGCCTCGTGGCTGCACCGCGGTCACTGGGGCGGCGCCGTCGTCGACCGCAACGGGCGCCTGATCGGCGTCGCGGTCGAGCGCGCCGCCGGCGAGCGCGACATCGACGAGACCAGCTACCTGGGCTTCGCCGCGCCGATCACGAACGTCCTCGACTGGTTCGACAAGGAGTGGCAGGCGAACGCCTCCGAGGCCGCGAAGTCGTCCATCGTCGCCGACACGCCCGAGCAGGTCGCGTCGCGCCGCACGCCGGTGACGGACGTGGTCGACGGCGCGCAGAGCTCGCTCGTCAACGTGCTGATCTCCGAGGCCGAGGAGGTCGAGGACACCAGCGACGTGTTCGACCCCTTCGCGGAGCCGCCGGAGCCCAAGTGGAACGAGCTGGGCGGCGGCTCGGGCGTGATCATCGACGAGAGCGGCCTGGCGATCACCAACTGGCACGTCGTGGACCACGCGATCGGGCGCAACGGCGAGGCCAAGCCCAACGTGCAGCTGAAGGTCACGCTGCCGGACGGCCGCAGCTACATCGCGAGCGTGCTCAGCACGTCGCGCGACGACGACCTCGCGCTGATCCGCCTGCACCTGGACGGCGACGAGACGCCGCTGCTGCCCGTCGAGATGGGCGACTCGGACCAGCTCGTCCTGGGTCAGCCGGTGATCGCGATCGGCAACGCGCTGCTGCTGTCCGACTCGGTCAGCTCCGGCATCATCAGCTGCACCAGCATCGACGTGATGATCCAGGGCCGCCTGCGCGAGTACCAGGGCATGCTGATGACGGACGCGCCGATCAACGGCGGCAACTCCGGCGGCGCGCTGCTCGACATGGACGGCCGGCTGGTCGGCATCAACAGCGCGGGTCGCACGGGCGCCGGCATGGCGATCCCGGTGAACCGCGCGCGCGAGGTGTTCTCCGACAAGCTGCTCTCCGCGCAGCGCCTGCGCTCGGCGTACTTCGGCATGAAGCTGCGCGACGGCGACGCGGGCCCGCTGGTCGCGTCCGTCGATCCCGACGGCCCGGCGGCGCGCGCCGGCGTGCTGGAGGGCGACCGCGTCCTGCGCATGGACGACGCGGAGGTCACGAGCGAACTCGTCTTCGCCCAGCTGCGCCTGCGCACGCCCGCCGACGGCAGCGCGCACCTGTTGACGGTCGAGCGCGAGGGCGAAGAGCAGACCGTCGAGGTCGTGCCGCTCCCCTACTCGATCTGGCACGTCCAGCGCATCGCCGGCGTGGAGGTCGAGGAGCTGTCCTACGACGAGCACTTCGACCTGGTGCGCAACGCCAGCGTCGAACTGCACCGCGCCTACACGGGCCTGGCGGACGCCGAGCCGTCGTCCCTGATGAGCGGCGTGCTGCGCGTCACCCGCGCGTTCCCCATGGGCGACGCGGACAACGCGCTGATGCCCGGCGACCTGCTGCTGGGCCTGACGCGGCTGGTCTACGACTCGACGACGCCCAGCCGCGAGCTGATCAAGCTCGACGACCTGGCGACGCTGACCGCGCACTTCGACCCGCTGGCGACGCGCGACGGGTCGACGGCCCAGTGCTGGATCCTGCGCAACGGCCAGGTCCGCACGGTCGACGTGGCGGTGAAGCGGGCGTACTAGACCCGCCGGAACGATCGAGGCCCCGCGCGCGGTGATCCGCGCGCGGGGCCTCGCTCGTGGAGGGTTGCGCCGGCGTGGGCGGGACGCGGCGCCTACGCGTCGGTCGCGTCCCGTTCTCCCTGCTCAGCCGCGCCGCCCCCCTCCTCGCAGCGCGTCGGCGGCCTCGAGTCGTTCAGGTCGATCAGCGGGCGCTCGTCGCCGGGACCCTCCCAGCGCAGCACGACGCCGCCCCGCGCGAGGACGACGCGCCCGCGCTGGTCGACGTCGATCCACTGGCAGTCGGGGATCGAGACGCCCTCCGCGCCGTCCGGGATGTGACGGACGCGGTACGACACCGGCTGCGACGCGTCCGTCACCTTCCGGCGGACGAGCGTCGCGCCGTCCGGCAAGGGCAGGGCCTCGACCACCATGTCGGCACCCTCGACGCGCCGACAGGTCCACGCGAACGCCCGCTCCGACGACGGACGGGGCGCGGCGACGCCGTCCTTCCAGTGCCTGGCGACGAGCCCTCCGGCGGCGCCCGTCGACCCCGCGGCGAACTCCTCGGGGCTCGACCCCACCACGACTTCCTCCTTCGTCACGAACCAGGCCCCGCCGCCCCAACCGTCCTTGACCGGCCAGGACAGGACCGACGCGAACTCCGGGACGCGGCTCACGGAGAGGAAGTGCCGGTGGTGCCCGATCCGCTCGTTCACCAGACCGTGGTAGTTCAGCGCGACGTAGGACCAGTGCTCCCCGTCGGGAGCGATCGAGCACTTGTGCTCGTAGACCCGCGCGCGGATCCACTGACCCGGCTCGAACTCGTCCGTGACCGTGTCCCAGCGGACGACTTGCGTCCACCGAGACGGACCGCGCCGCAGGAGCACGCAGACGGGAGCCTGCGCCGCCATCACGCCGGTGACGCGACACGGGTGCGAGGACGGCGACATGCGCGCAGCATAACGCGCGCAGGCATCGCGAGTTCGCCCGCTGCGCGCCGCACGAAAGAGGCCCCGCGCGCGGTGATCCGCGCGCGGGGCCTCCTTCGTTCGCGGTCGCCCGCGCGCCGATCAGGTGTCGAACTCGATCGTCTTGTCGAGCACCAGCTTGTCGGTCTCCCAGACCCACTTCAGGTCGAAGCTCTTGCCCTTCGGCAGCGGGTCGAGCGGGTAGAAGACCACCATGCCCGGCGCCGCGGTGCGGCGGTTCTCGCCGCCGGCCGCGATGTGCACGATGCCGGGGATCACCTCGCCGCGGATCGCGACGTGGGCGCCGTAGGACTCGCGGATGCCGCCCACGCCGCCGTTGCCGAAGTGGTGCAGCGTGATCGGGTAGCCGACCTCTTCCTTGCCGGCGTGGCCGTGGATCTCGAGCAGCTCGACCATCTCGGGGCCGAGGTCCGCGACCTTCACCGTCGTCGGGATGTGGTCGCCGCTGCCGGGGTAGAAGCCCATGCCGGCCTTGCCCTCCTCGGGCGTGCCCAGGCCGCGCAGCGCGTCGATCACGAGGACGCCGTCCTCGTAGTACAGGCCGATCGTGCGCAGGCTGTTGTTCAGCAGCGCGTCGCGGTAGCCGGGATAGGCGAGCCAGCGCTCGAAGACGTCCTTCGGCTTGTCACCGCTGGTGTCGACCAGCGCCATGTGCGCGAACATGTCGCCGAGGTGCGAGGCGCCCTCCAGCGAGACGTCCTGCATCTGCTCGGGGCCCGCGCCGCGCTGGGTCTCGTTCGCCAGCAGGTAGCGCACGTGCTCCGTGCAGCGGCCCGAGTAGGACTCGCTCCAGGTGACGGCCGTCGCGCCCGCGTACTTCTTGCGCGCGTCGTTGAAGGCCTTCAGCCACTTCGCGACGTCCTTGTTCAGCTCGGTGCTGGGCGACTGGCCCTCGCGGATCGCCTTCAGCACGGGGCTGGCGCCGGTCCAGAAGTCCTTCCATTCCTTCTCGAGCTGGGCGATCGAGAGGCCGTCGTGCTGCTCGGTGAACGCCTGCTCGACCTCGATCGGCTGGCGGAACTCCGTGAGGCGGTCGAGGTCCAGGAGCAGCGTCGGGTCGCGGCGCACGA
>JAUHYB010000164.1 GCA_030426745.1 bacterium | reverse complement strand
CAAGTGGGACCTGGCCGACGGCTACTCGCCCGAGGACTTCCAGAAGTACATCGACGCCGAGCTGCCCGGCATCGCCTACGCGCCGATCGCGTTCCTCTCCGGCAAGGAGGGGCAGGGCGTGGACGAGTTGATCGGGCTCGCGCAGGAGCTGTTCGATCAAGGGCGCCAGCGCATCTCGACCGGCGCGCTGAACCGCGTGCTGGAGCGGGCGCTGCAGGCGCGCTCGCCCTCGTCGTCCGGCTACCGCGCGCGCGTCAAGTACGCGACGCAGGCCGAGGTCTCGCCGCCGACCTTCGTGTTGTTCGTCAACGACAAGAAGCTGTTCGGCAAGGACTACCTGCGCTACCTCACGAACCGGATCCGCGAGGAGTTCGAGTTCAAGGAGATCCCCATCCGCATCGTGCTGAAGTCGGCGACGGAAGCGCCGGACGCGGCGCGATCCTGACCCCGCCCTCGCTCACGCACCCCCTCGGAGACTCGCTCATGATCCGCGCCGCCCTTCGTCATCGCTTCGCCGCGTTCGCGTTCGCCTGCACCGCCGCCCTCGTCGCCGGGTGCAGCAGCCTGGGGATGAGCCACGGCGAGACGTGGGTGTCCCAGGAGGCGCCGATGGTCTCCGAGCGCGTGCTGTGGACCGTCGTCGAGTCGTCGATGATCAAGCAGGGCTTCCCCGTGCTGGCGAACGAGTTCGACCCGAAGACGAACGAGGCGCGCTCCGGTTGGCGCGTCGAGCTGCACCCCTTCAAGGGGCACGGCTACCGCGAGCGCGCGGTCGTCGGCTACGCGCTGGGCAGCGCCGGCAAGCTCGAGCTGCGCGTGCGCGTCGAGCACGAGGTGAACGAGAACCTCGCGAAGCCGCTCGACCTGTCGCTCGCCAACTGGGAGGGCGCGCCGGACAACGCCGACAAGGCCGAGATCCTGATGCAGACGATCCAGTCGACGCTGCGCTCGGGCGACTGAGACCGCGGCCCTCGGATCGAGGGTGCGAACGAGAACCCCGGCCCGCACGCGTCCTCGGCGGCCGGGGTTCTTCCATGGAGCGACGACTCTCCATTCGACCGGCGAGGTCGACGGCCGCCGACCGGACGCCCATGGACCTGCTCACAGTCGGGCGACCCCGCCTCGCCCAACAAGCTCATCGCGCTCTTGCAGCGACCGACCAGACGAGCAACTGCAGCCGCCCGCACGGTCCATTCCAACAACGGCGTCCTGCACGGCCGGGACACGTGGAAGGCAACGCGACTCCTCAGCCGCGGCCCCACGCAAAGGCCGCAAAGGTGCAAAGAGCGCAAAGAAGGACGAACCACACGCAGGAGAAGAGCAACGGGTGAAAAGCAACCTCCACCCCAGCACAGGCAGCAACGGAGCAGCTCCAAGCTCTCGGCACCGTGAACAGGCCGGCGCAGCGCCGCCCTGCGGCGCTCGATCCTCTCGAAGACCGTCGCTGACGTCGGACTCCTACTTCTGTTGCTGCGGCCGCGCGCAGCCGTGTTTCGTTCTTCTTCGCGCCCTTTGCGATCTTTGCGTGAGGTAGTGGACCGTGCCGTTGCTCTGCAGCTGTCCGTGAGCCTCGTTGCGCAACGGCGCGCAGTTGGCCCGGGAGAACTCCAAGGTCCCGGCGCAGTCCGTTACCTCACGCAAAGATCGCAAAGGGCGCAAAGAAGGACGAACCACGGCTACACGAACAGAAGCGCGAGCAAAGCACTCTCCACCCCGGCGCAGAGCGTCACGGGGCAGCTCCAAGACCTCGGCCCAGTGAACCAGTGGGCTTCGTCCGCCAGTTCGCGTCGGATCCGGCCGAGGACCGTCGCTGACGTCGGACTCCTACTTCTGCTGCTGCGGCCGCGCGTAGCCGCGGTTCGTTCTTCTTCGCGCTCTTTGCACCTTTGCGGCCTTTGCGTGGGGCCGCGACTGGGGCCGTGCGGACGCTCGGCCGTGTCCCGGCGGTTCACTGCGCCGTTGTTGGAATGGACCGCGCGGGCGGCTGCGGTCGCCCGTACGGCTCGTCCCTGCGACGGCGTTTCGAGCGGGCAGCTCCTTCGCGAGCGGGTGGTCCGGCAGGGTGCTGGTCGTCGGCAGGGTCGGATCGGTCGGGACGATGGGGGTGCTCGAAAGCGGTCTTGTCGTGGCTGTCGCAGCGGTCATAAGGCGTTGTTGTGTAGTGGTTTGTGGCCCTCCTGCGCGCGCCGCCGAGGCGGGGTCCACCCGGCTCTGCCGGGATGTCGATGAATCCGGCTCGGGCCCTCTCCGCGCGAGGGGCCCGGAGCCATGCGTTCCGACGTCCCCAGCGAACCGGCGCCCCGCGCCGCCTCCACCGCCTCGGCGGCCGCTCCCCTCGGCCCGTGGATCACCCCCGGCCGCCCGGGGGCGCGCGCGCTGTTCGCGGAGGTCGCGAACCTGCCGCGCACGATCGCCGCGCACGCCGACCTGTTGAAGGGCGGGCTCGCGCGGGAGCTGCGTGCGCGCTTCCGCGGCTCGCTGCTGGGCGTCGGGTGGGTGCTGGCGCAGCCGCTGGCGTTGTTCGTCGTCTACGCGTTCCTGTTCACGCGCGTGCTGGGCGTGCGGATCGGCGCCGACGCGCCCGCCGCGACGCTGGGCGTCTACATGTTCCTGGGCACGCTCGCGTGGGCCGGCGTGTCGGAGGGGATCACGCGCGGCACGAACGCGGTGCTGGAGAACCGGCACCTGGTCGCGAAGCTGCGCTTCCCCGCGGAGCTGCTGCCCGTGCAAGCCGCGCTCGCGTCGTTGATCCCGACGGCGTGCGGCTTCTTCGCGTTCTGGATCGCCGCGGTCTTCACGCCGCTGTGGGAAGCGCCGGGCGCGCGTGTCGCGTGGGCGCCGGTGCTGTTCGCCGTGCAGCTCCTGCTGACCGCCGGGCCGGCGCTGGCGCTGGCCGCGTGGAACGTGCGCCTGCGCGACACCGCGCAGGTCGTCGCCGTCGCCCTCACCGCGATGATGTTCGCGACGCCGGTCTTCTGGGTCGCGTCGCCCGCCGTGATGCCGGGCGTCGAGTCGCTGATGCCGCTCGTCGACGCGAACCCGTTCCACCACCTGCTGGTCTGCTGGAGGTCGGTGTGGATGGGGGGCGCGCCGGCGGAGGTCTTCGCGGGCACGGACTTCGCGCGCTCGCTCGTCATCGCCGGAACCTGGGGCGTCGTCACGACGGTCCTGGGCCTGGCCGTCTTCCTGCGCGGGCGCCGCGAGCTCGCGGACGAGGTGTAGCGTGGCGGCGGACCTCGCGATCGAAGCCCGCGGACTGGGCAAGCGCTACCGCACGTACGCGTCGCCCGGCGCGCGCGTGATGGCCGGCTTGACCGGCGGGCGCCGCGGCGCCTTCCGCGACCTGTGGGCGCTGTCGGGCGTCGACCTCGCGCTGCCGCGCGGCGCGGCCTACGGCGTCGTCGGCGCGAACGGCGCGGGCAAGAGCACGCTGCTGAAGGTGCTGTCGGGCACGACCGCGCCCAGCGCCGGCGCGTACCGCACGGCGGGCCGCGTCGCGGGCCTGCTCGAGCTGGGCGCCGGCTTCCACCCCGACTTCACGGCGCGCGAGAACGTGCTGCTGAACGGCGTGCTGCTGGGCCACCCGCGCCGCGTCGTCGCGTCGCGCCTGGACGCGATCCTCGACTTCGCCGAGCTGCGCGACGTCGCGGACGAACCGGTGCGCACCTACTCGACCGGCATGGCGATGCGCCTGGGCTTCGCGGCGGCGCTGGGCTTCGAGCCCGAGGTGCTGATCCTGGACGAGGTCTTCGCCGTCGGCGACCAGCGCTTCCAGAAGAAGTGCGCCGACCGCTTGCTGGCCGAGCGCGCGGCCGGGCGCACGATCCTGTTCTGCAGCCACAGCCTGTACGACGTGCGCACCCTGTGCGACGAGGCGCTGTGGCTGGCGGACGGCCGCGTCGCCGCCAGCGGGCCGGCGAACGTCGTGACCAACCGCTACGCCGCGTGGCAGGACGAGCGCGCCGCGGACGCCGACGCGGACGACGACCTTCCCGCGCGCTGGCCGCGCATCGCGCGCGTCGCCGTGCACGACGCGAAGGGCCGCGAGACGAGCGAGGTCGCGAGCGGCGACTCGATCGAGGTGCGCGTCGATTGGACGAACGGCGGCGACGAGACGTTGCAGCTGGGCGTCGGCTTCGTGCGCCAGGACCAGGTGCTGTGCGCCGCGCTGGGCACGCGGTTCGACGGGCTGGCGCTCGAGGGCGCCGGCGGCACCGCGTGCCTGTCCTTGCCGCGGCTGGCGCTCCTGGCCGGCACCTTCCGCGTCGTCGCGTACCTCTTCGACGAGCACGGGCTGCACCGCTACCACGAGCGCGGCGCGGGCCGCGACCTGGTCGTGAACAACGACACGGACGAGGTCGGCCTGGTGCGGCTCGACCACGCGTGGGCGCTCGAGCCGCGCGCGACGCGCGCCGGGACCGCGCGGGAGGACGCCGCGTGAAGCGCCTCTCGGCCTGGATCGTGAACCACCGCTCCGGCGGCTTCTGCGTGCGTTGCGTGGAGAGCCTGATGGAGGAGTGGCGCGCCGCCGGCGGCGACCCGTCGGGGCTTGAGGTGATCGTCGTCGACTCCGGATCCGGCGACGGCGAGGCGCGCTGGTGGGACGAACTGCGGCGCCTCGGCGCGCGCGTCGTCGTGCGCGAGTCGAACGTCGGGTACGCGAAGGGCATGGCCGCCGCGCGCGCGCACGCGACGGTCGGCCCCGACGACCTGGTCGCGGTGCTGAACCCCGACCTCTACTTCCTGTCCGGGTCGGTCGAGCGCCTGCTGGTCGCCTTCGACAACGACCCGAAGCTGGACGTCGCCGCGCCGCGCGCGTTCATCGACGAGCACGAACAGCTGCTGCTGCCGCCGCAGACCCCGCCGACGCCGTGGGCCGAGCTGGCCGACGTCGCCAGCCACCGCTTCCCGCGCTGGGCGCGCCGCCGCGCGCGTCGCCGCACGCGGCGCGACCTGGGCCACTGGGCCGCCGAGGGCCCGCACGACGAGGCGATGCTGTCCGGCGCCTGCCTGTTCCTGCGGCGGTCGTTGCTGGACCGCATCGGCGACGTGTTCGACCCGCGCTACCCGCTGTACTACGAGGACGCCGACCTCGCGCAGCGGCTGCGCCGCGACGGGGCGCGCACGCGCTTGATCCCGGGCGCGAAGGTGCTGCACCACTGGTCGCGCTCGGCGGGCGCGGGCGAGGACTTCGCCGGCGAACCGGCGCGCCGACACGCGCAGAGCCGCGCGCGTTACTTCGCGAGGTGGTTCGGTCCGCTGCGCACGCGCGTCGCGACCGCCTTGCGCGCGCACTTCGAGCGCGTCGTCACGCGGCGCGGCCACCGGCCGATGCACGCGTTCGAGGACCTGGGCGTCGTCACCGAGGCCCCGCGCCTCGAGTTCGCCGAGGAGGACGTCGTGCTCGAGTGGTCGCTGACGCCGAACTTCTCGCTGGCGGCCGGCATGCTCGTCGAGGGCGCCGGCGCGCGCCTGTCCGCGCTGGGCTGGTCGTGGCTCTTCCCGGGTCGCTACTACCTGCGCGCCCTGTGCCGACGCGACCTGTGTCTCGTCGGCGCCTGGACGCTCGTGAAGGAGACGCCGGCGCGCTCGTGGCCGGTCGACCCGCAGGCCCTGGCGCCCTCGCAGCGCCGCAGCTATCGCCGCGTGGACGGCGACGAGGTGGAACGATGGCGCTGACGCGCGAGTTGCCGCCGGGACCGGTGCTGGTCGTGGCGCCGCACCCGGACGACGAGGTGATCGGGTGCGGCGGGACGATCGCGGCGCACGTCGCGCGGGGTGACCGCGTGCGCGTGCTGGTCGTGTTCGACGGGGCGCTCGGCGACCCGGACGCGCGCTTCGGCGAGCGGGCGAGGTACGTCGAGCGGCGCGCGCGCGAGGCGCTCGCGGGCGGCGCGCGGCTGGGCGTGACGGACTATCGCTTCCTGAACCTGCCGGAAGGTCACCGCGCGACGCGCGCGCAGCTGGAGCGCGGCGCCGAGCGCATCGCCCGCGAGGTCCGCGAGTTCGGCGCGCGCTGCCTGTACGCGCCGACGACGCGGGACGCGCACCTCGACCACCGACAGACGGCGCGCGCGGTGGAGCGCGCGCTCGAGCGCATCGACCCGGCCGTCGAGGCGTGGGGCTACGAGGTCGAGACGCCGGTCGACGCCGAGCGGCTGGTCCCGATCGACGCGCACCTCGCGCGCAAGTGGGCCGCGCTGGCCGAACACGCGACGCAGACCGCGTACCGCGACCTGTTGCGCGCCGCGCAGCGCACGGCGCGGCTGCGCGCGGCGCGCCTGGACGACTGCGAGGCGGCGGAGGCCTTCGAGCGCCTGCGTCCGCGCGAGGAACGGCGCGCGGGATGAGGATCGCGCACGTGATCGCGCAGGACCCGACGCGCTTCCGCGGCGGGACCGAGACCGTCGCGCTGTCCCTGGCGCGCCACGCGGCCGAGGACGGGCACGCCGCGCGCGTCGTCGCGCCGCGGGCCGGCGTCGACGCGGCGCGCGAGGTGCTGGACGGCGACGTCGAGCTCGTGCGCGTCGCGCCCCGCCGCGACCCGTCGCCGGCGGTGTTCGTCGACGCGGGCGCGCGCGACGCGGTCCTGGCCGCCACGCGCGACGTCGACGTCGTGCACGTGCACCACTGGTACGGCGCGTCTCTGGACCTGGTGCGGCACCTCGCCGTCGACCGCGTCGTCGTCGCTCAGCTGCACGACGCGTTCGCGGTCTGCGCGCTGGGTTTCGGGACGGCGGGGGGATTCGGGACGGCGGGGGGCTTCGGGACGGCGGCGGGCTCCGGCGCGGCGTGGGGCGACGTCGCGTGCCCGACCGGCGCGGAGCTGTCGCCCTGCGCGCGCTGCGTGGCGCCGGCGCTGGGGACCACGGAGTCCGCGGCGCGCGCGCGCCTCGAGGAGCGCCGCGCGCACCTGCGCGCCGAGCTCGCCGCGGCGGACGCGGTGGTCGCGCCCAGCCGCTTCCTGGCGGACCGCGTCGCGCGCGCGCTGGGCGTCGCGACGCCGCGCGTGATCGAACACGGCGTCGAGGCGCCGGCGGCCGGGGGCGGTGAGGTCGCGCGCGCGGAGCGCCCGGCCGGCGCGCCGCTCCGCGTCCTGTTGCCCGGACATCGAGCGAGCGTGAAGGGTTGCCTCGACGTCGCGCGCGCGGTGGGGGACCTGCCGGCCGGATCCGTCGCGCTGGTGTGTCGCGGCCGCGAGGTCGAGGCCGGCGTCGACGCCGAGATCGAGCGCCTGGCGCGCGGCGCCGCGGAGTTCGGCGGCGCCTACGAGCCGGGCGACTGGCCCGCGATGGCGGCGGACGCGGACCTCGTCGTCGTGCCGTCGCGCGCGGCGGAGGGCTTCGGCCTGGTGGCCGCGGAAGCGCTGGCGCACGGCGCGCCGACCTGGGTCGCGGCCGGCGGCGCGTTGCCCGAGCGCGTCGCCGCCGCGTCGGCGTCGCACCCGCTGTTCGGCCGCGTCCTGCCCGCCGCCGACCCGCGGG
>JAUHYB010000686.1 GCA_030426745.1 bacterium | reverse complement strand
GTCCAGTGCCGCTCGTGCTCGTCCGCGAGCGCCGCGAGTCGGTCCGCCAGCGCGCCCGCGCCGCCCAGGTCGCGCAGCGGTCCGCGGGGGCTCGCGCAGCGCGCCGCGGCGAAGTCCGCGCACCACTCCAGCGCGCGCGCGCACCACGCGAACTCGGCGGCGACCTCCGCCGCGCGCGGGTGCGTCGCGGCCCGGCGCTCCAGGCGCTCCGCGACCGCGCGCGCGGCGTCGCGCGACGCCGCGGCGCCGGCCGGTTCCAGGCCGCGCACGCGCTCGTGCGGCCAGTCGTCCTCGGCGAAGTACAGCGCGAAGAACAGCGACGATCCGTTCAGGACCGCCGAGTCGTTCGCGTCGTCGACGCGGCCCAGGTCGAGCAGCGCGGCGCCCAGCTCGCCCGACCCGTCGAACGCGTGCCGATCGACGGCGCGCGCCCACGCCGCGCCGTCCCGCGCGTCGCCCGGGTTCCACGCCGACCCGGCGGCGACCGCGAAGCCGAACAGCGACACGCCCGGCGGCTGGTGGTGGCCGCGGTCGCCCCAGTCGGTCACCAGCAGGCCGCGCGCGCCGTGCTCCGCCGCGCCGCGCGCGGCGCGCTCGATGTTCCCCCGCGCGTTCTCGACGCGCCCGCCGATCGAGTTCCAGGTCGACGTGCCCGGGCACACGACGAAGTCCAGGCCGCTCGCCGCCAGCACGGGCAGCTCGCGGTCGAAGGGGTGGTCCGCCTCGTAACCCCACGCCATCGCGATCGCGTCGGGCGGCACCTCGCGGACGCGCGCGGGTTCGGCCAGCACGATGTCGGCCCAGAACTGCATGCGGAAGCCGCGCGCCGCGACGCGGTCGCGCACCGCGCGCAGGAACTCCAGGTACACCGTGTGCTTGCCGCGCCGCGCGCACGCGTCGGCGCTGCGACCGAGGCCCAGGTCGAAGGTCTCGTCCATGCCCGCGTTCAACGTGCGGCTCGTGAAGTGGGGCAGGAAGCCGTCGTACAGCTCGTCCAGGAACTCGAGCGCGCGCGGGTCCGTCGGGCACAGGCTGAACGGTTCGCGGTCGCGACTGAACGGGTGTTCGACGCCGTCCGGACACTCGGCCAGCGCGCGCCACGGATCGTGCACCAGGTAGTGGTGCAGGTGGCCGAACGACTGCTGGTTGGGGACCAGCTCGACGCCGCGCTCCGAGCAGTAGCGGTCGAGCGCGCGCAGCTCCTCGGCGGTGAACGGATCGCGCCCGCGCCACGCTGCCTCGAAGGCGGGGTGCGCGAAGGCGGCCTCGTTGTAGAGCTGCAGGCGGTTCAGCTTCCACGACGCGAGCAGGTCGACGAAGCGCTCGAGCTCGTCCGTGCGCGGCACGCGGTCGCGCGAGACGTCCAGCATCACGCCGCGCTCCGCCAGCGCCGGACGGTCTCGCACCGCGATACCGGGGATCGTCGCGTCGGCGCCGCGGTCGCCGTGCAGGTCGATCCACTGCGCGAAGGTGCGCAGCGCGTGGGCCAGCCCGGCGTCGTCGCGGTGCCGCGCGCGCGCGCCGTGGCGGCCGACCGACAGCTCGTACCCCTCCGCGGGCAGCGCGTCGTC
>JAUHYB010000685.1 GCA_030426745.1 bacterium | reverse complement strand
GCCTGGGACGCGCCGATCCACTCGGTCGCCGACGTCGCCGCGCTGCCGTTCCGGCCGCGTGTGTTGAACATCAAGCCGTCGCGCTCCGGCACGCTCGCCAAGCTGTTCGGCCTGTACGCCCTGTGCGCGGACGAGGGCATCACGACCTACGGCGGCGGCCAGTTCGAGCTGGGCGTCGGCCGCGAACAGGTGCAGCGCCTGGCCGCGATCTTCCACCCCGACGGCCCGAACGACACCGCGCCGGGCATCTACAACGCGCCGGAGCTGCCGGACGCGCTGCCGGCGAGCCCGCTGCCCGTCCCCGCCGAGGCCGCCGGGCTCTGAGCCGGCCCCGCGCGCCGTGCTATCCTGCGCGGCTTCGGAGCCCCCGCCCATGACGATCCGCATCCAGCTGTCGCAGCTCGAGCCGACGCTCGGCAACCTCGAAGCGAACCGCGCGCTGCACCTCGACGAGGTCGCGCGCGCGAAGGAGGGCGGCGCCGGCGCCGTCGTGTTCCCGGAGCTGTCGCTGACCGGTTACTTCCTGAAGGACCAGACGCCGGAAGTCGCGTTGTCGCGCGAGAGCAAGTTCCTCGCGCCGCTGCTCGAGGCGTCGCGCGACGTGTCGATCGGCCTCGGCTTCGTCGAGCGCGCGCGCGACGGCCGCACGTACAACGCCTACGCCTGGCTCGAGGGCGGCGCGGTGATCGGCGTGCACCGCAAGGTGCACCTCGTCACCTACGGCATGTTCGAGGAGAGCCGCGACCTGGCCGCCGGCGAGCAGTACCGGCCGATCGAGAGCCGGCTCGGCCGCCTGGGCGTGCTGATCTGCGAGGACCTGTGGCACATGGAAGGCGCGTACCTCCTGTTCCAGCAGGGCGTCGACGCGATCGTCGTGCCCAGCGCGAGCCCGGCGCGCGGCGTGGAATCCGGCGCCGACGGGCTCGGCTCGGTGCGCACGTGGCGCTCGTTGCTGGCGACCACCGCGACGATGACGCAGGCGTGGGTCGCGCACGTGAACCGCACCGGCTTCGAGGACGGCATCTGCTTCGGCGGCGGTTCGCGCGTGTTCGATCCCTACGGCGACGAGGTCGGCGCGCTCGAGGGGCTCGACGCCGGGCGCCTGGTCGTCGACGTCGATCCGCGCGAGGCGGCGCGCGCGCGCACGCGCGTCCCGCTGCGCCGCGACGAGAAGCCGTGGCTGTTGCGCCGCGAGCTGGATCGGCTCGCCGACGAGGAAGAGGCGTGACGCACGAGCTGGACGTCCAGCCGGAGCTCGTCACCGAGCTGCTCGTGCGCTTCCTGCGCACCGAGGCCGGCAAGTTCGGATTCGACCGCGCGCTGCTCGGCCTGTCGGGCGGCATCGACTCCGCGGTCAGCGCGGCGCTCGCGGTGCGCGCGTTCGGCGCCGAGAACGTGCTGACGGTGATGATGCCGTACCGCACGTCGAACCCCGACAGCGAGGCGGACGCGCGCGAGGTCGCGGACGCGCTCGGCACGCCGACGCGCAAGGTCGAGATCAGCGCCATGGCCGACGGCTACCTCGCGCAGGAGGGCGTCGAGGACCGCCTGCGCCGCGGCAACGTCATGGCGCG
>JAUHYB010000684.1 GCA_030426745.1 bacterium | reverse complement strand
CCTGCGGACGCCCAAGGAGTTCGCCGACGACCACTTGCCGGGCGCGCACAACGTGCCGCTGTTCTCGAACGAGGAGCGCGCGTTGATCGGCACGCTCTACAAGCGCAGCTCGCCCGACGAGGCCTTCGCCGAGGGGCGCCGCATCGTGCACGACCGGATCGTGGACCTCGTGGCGGGCATCGCGGACGTGGCCGACCGCGACTTCGACCCGGCGGGCTTCGGCGAGCTCGTGGACCGGATCACCGAGCGCGGCATCGACGGCCTGTCGCGCGAGCTGCAACCGTCGCTCGTCGGCGAGGTGCCCGCGGGCGCGCTCGTCGTGCACTGCTGGCGCGGCGGCTTGCGGTCGGCGTCGGTCGCGGCCTTCCTGCGCGCGCTCGGCTGGCCGCGCGTCTACATGTTGTGGAACGGCTACAAGTCGTACCGCGCGGAGGTCATGCGCCGGCTGGAGGAGTGGGACGCGCCGCCGAGCTTCGTGCTGCGCGGCCTGACCGGCACGGGCAAGACGCTGGTGTTGCGCGAGCTCGAGCGCATCCGCCCCGGCTGGACGCTCGACCTGGAGGGCGCGGCGGGTCACCGCTCGTCGATCCTCGGCATGGTCGGGCTGGATCCGGTGTCGCAGAAGCTGTTCGACACGCGGCTCGCGCAGCGCGTCCGCGCGGGCTTCCCCGGCTTGGTCGTCTTCGAGGGCGAGAGCCGCAAGGTCGGCGACGTCGTCATCCCCGTCGGCGTGTGGCGCGCGCTGGACGACGGGACGAACGTCGAGATCACCGCGCCGGTGGCGCGCCGCGTCGAGGTGTTGCGCGAGGACTACCTCGCGCGCGAGGCGAACCGCGACCACCTCGCGCGACAGCTGCCGTACATCGAGCGTCGCCTGGGCAAGAACAAGTACGACGGCGTGCTGGTCGGCCTGCTGCGGGACGGGCGCGAGGACGAGCTGATCGAGCTCCTGCTCGAGAAGTACTACGACCCGCTGTATCGCCACTCGGAGTCGTCGCGCGAGTACGCCGCGAGCTTCGACTCGTCGGACGTGGAACGCTGCGCGGCCGAGATCGCGGAGTGGATCGCGTCGCGCCCCGCGGGCGCCTGACGCGTCACTCGCCGCGCGCCGCGTCCTCGGCGAACCACCGCGCGAGGCGCTCCGCGACGACCAGCGCGCCGCGCGGGTTCAGGTGGTGGTCGAGGTGCCAGTACAGCGGCTCCTCGTGCTGCGCGATCGTCGGTCGCAGGTCGATGACCGCGACGCCCTCCGCCGCGAGCGCCGCGATCCACGCGTCGGCCAGGCGGTCGCTGACGCCGAAGCGCTCCGCGTCGGTGCGCGCGTGCGCCAGGCACGCGTCCAGCGTGTCCCGGTAGAGCGCCGGCTGCGCGCGCGTCGGCGGCGGCAGGTAGACGAACACCGCGCGCGCGCCGACCTCGCGGCACGCCTCGATCTGCCACAGCGCGTAGTCGCGCGCGACGTCGACGGCGCGCTCGACGTCCTCGGGGTTGTTCAGGAAGTACGCCTCCTGCGACAGCTCCTGCGGCAGCAGGCTCGCCTGGCTGTCGGTCAGCCGCGAGTACTCGAACAGGTGGG
>JAUHYB010000683.1 GCA_030426745.1 bacterium | reverse complement strand
GGACGCGCAGGGCAACATCATGCGCGTCGACGGCGTCGAGCAGATGGTCGGCCCGATGGACGGGCTGATCAACTACGTGAACAACTTCACGGGCGAAGACGCCGACGGGAAGTTCATCGACGACCCGCAGATGCCCGACCGCGTCGCGCAGCTCGAGTACATCGAGGGCGAGATCCAGCGCAAGATCCTCGAGCTGCAGCGCGAGCTGGGCCAGGTCACCGACGTCCCGCAGCCGCCGTCGGCCTTCCACGGCATGTCGGCGGTGCTGGAGACCTTCGCGGACAACCTGGAGTCGCAGGGCTGGCGCCCGTCGTTCCGCCGGCTGCGCGCCACCTCGTCCGACCGCAAGGGCCGCGAGCCGTCCGTCGAGGTCGCGCTCGACCTGACGTTCTTCGCAGACAGCGACAGCGAAGCGACGCGGCACTACGAGAACTGGAAGGCCCTGGTCGAGGGCAAGCCCTGGTGCCGCTCGGTGGACGGGCGCGGCAACACGCCGCTCGCGAACGGCAAGGGCATCTTCATCCAAGGCCTCAAGGTCGACGTCGACCCGACGAAGCTGGGAGGACCCGCGTCGTGAGCTTCTTCCGCAACATGAACCTGGCGCGCGCGATCATCCTGGTCGCGTTCATCGGCTCGATCTTCCTCGCGTGGAAGAACTACCAGGACCGCCAGACCCTCGACCGCTTCGAGACGGCCCTGCGCAAGGACGTGCCGGACACGGTCGAGAACATCCAGCGCCTGTCGCAGCAGTACAGCAAGCTGGTGCAGTCGAAGGCCGAGGACGGCCTGGCGCGCGAGTCGAGCCCGCAGTCCTACATCGCGACGGTCCGCGACATGCGCGGCGCCGAGCTGGGCCTGATGGACGTGACGACCAACGAGTCGAGCTACGACGGGAACATCGAGGACGTCAAGATCACCGTCCGCCCGTTCGAGAAGGAGTCGAAGTTCACCCGCAACCAGCTGGCGTACTTCATGTACGAGATCGAGCGCGGCAGCAACCGCATGAAGATCACGGACATCGACTTGCAGCTCGCCGAGCGGCGCGGCCTGAAGAACGAGGACATCCCGACGGACTTCTGGACGTACCGCATCGAGATGACGACGCGCCAGGAGAAGGCCGGCAACTGATCGCCGGCACAGGCGCCCGATCGCCGCGCGGCCCCGCGACTCCGACGAGTCGCGGGGCCGCGCTCGTTCGGTGCGGGAGGTGACGCGGCGGAAGCGGCGCGACCGGGAATGTCCCGGCCCGCGCGACGCACCAGGGCGCGGACCACGCCGCCGGCGTGAAAGCGCGCCGCTCCTCCGCCCTCGACGCTAGGGTATCCGCCCCATGAAGGACTTCGTGAAGCTCTGTGTCGCCGCCGGTTGCGGCGGTCTCACCACGGTCGCCGGCCTCGGCTGCGGCGGCTTCCTGTTCCTGGCGATGATGTTGGTCGCGACGACGATGCCGCAGCCGCGGCCGGGCGACGCGTTGCTGGTCCTCGACCTGGACCTGCCGGTCGCCGACGCCCCGCCGCGCCTCGACCCGCTCGAGGCGCTGCCCGTGGGCGGCGGCGGGCCGTCGGTGCACCCCGTGCGC
>JAUHYB010000163.1 GCA_030426745.1 bacterium | reverse complement strand
TCCGGTCGTGCACGATGCGGCGCCCCTCGGCGAAGGCCTCGTCGGGCGAGCTGCGCTTGTAGAGCGTGCCGATCAGCGCGCGCTCCTCGTTCGAGAACAGCGGCACGTTGTGCGCGCCCGGCAGGTGGTCGTCGGCGAACTCCTTGGGCGTCCGCAGGTCCACGAGCGTCACGCCGCGCGCGTCGAGCAACGCGCGGGCGTCGACCGCCGGGAGGCCGGCGAGGGTGCTGCGGACTTCGTGTTCGGTGGACATCGGCGGCGGGCGCGAAGCCACGCAGTATAGGCCGCCGGAGCCTCCGCGCGGGGCGGCGCGTGCGCGCCATGTGAACGGCCCGCGTCGCGGCGTCGGTGCGCGGCGTCGGTGCCGCCGCTCTCGCCGGCTCCCCGCGTCGTCAGCCGCGGTCCCGCCCGCGGCGCGGCGGCGGGCCCGACCCGTCTCCGGAGCGCTCGCGGTCGCCCGGTCGCGCGCCGTCGCGCGGCCGCGGGCCGGCGCCCGGTCGCGCGCCGTCGCGACCGTTCGGGCCGCTCGGAACGTCGTCCCGCGCTCGACGCGGCGGCGGCTCGTGGCGCGGACCCGGGGGCGGACCCTCCGGCGGCGCGGCGTCGCCCCGCGGCGGCCCGTCGGCGCGGCGTCCGCGGCCGAGCCCGAGGCCCAGCTCGTCGTTCCACTCGCGCGCGCGCTTCCAGAACACGTGGTGGTTCGCCGCGCGCATCTCCTCGACCTGCTCCGGCGAGACCAGGCCGCTGTCGTTCAGCGCGGCCAGGAAGCGCTCGCGGCGGCGGCGCTCGACCAGCTCGCGGCGCTCCTCGGGCGAGACGTGCGCGTAGTCCAGGCGGTCCTCCGGCCGGCGGCGGGCCGCCCGCCGGAAGCGCCGCGCCTCGTCGCGGAAGCCGTCGTCCGCGCCGGGCGGCGGCGGCCCGAAGAACGGGCGGCCGGGCTCCCAGCCGTGCGCCTCGCGCAACCGCATCGCCTCCTCGAAGAACAGCTCGGGCGGCAGGTTCTCCAGCGCGCGCCACTCCTCCACGTCGACGCCGCTCGGCAGGCCGTGCCGCGCGACCGCGCGCTCGCGCTGGCGCTTGCCCAGCTCCAGGAGCTTGGCGCGTTGCTCTTCGGCCGGCAGGCGCTTCCAGGCCTCGACCTCCTCGCGCGGCACGCCGAGGTCCGCGCCCAGCGAGTCGAACGCGCGCGGGCGCCACTCGCGGCGCAGCTGTTCCTTGAACTGCTCGAAGAAGCGGCGGCGGTCGGTCGGGTCGGCGTCCTGCAGGCGCGCGCGCCAGTCCGTCGGCAGCTTCTCCTCGAGGCGGCGCGCCTGTCCGCGCAGCTCGTCCTCGACCATCTCGTTCAGCAAGCGCTCGCGGTCCTCCGGCGACATCTCCGCCAGGCGACGACGGCCCGCGTCGTCGAGGCGCTCGACGAGTCGGCGCTCGACGCGCTCCAGGTGACGGCGACGGCGCTCGAGCTCGCGGCGCTCCGTCTCACCCATGCGGCGCAGCCGCTCGTAGCGCGCGCGCAGGCGCTGTTGCTCCTCGGGCGACAGGCGCTCCCAGCGACGACGCGCCGAGTCGAGGTCCCGACCCGACTCCTGCGGCGTCGCTTGCGCGGTCGTCCGGCCGGCGGCGTGCACGTCCTCGGCCGGCACCGCGATCGCGCGGGCCGCACCCAGGAACACGAGCGCGCAGGCGAACGACACGACGACGGACAGGGCGCGGCTCATCGCACTTCGCTCCCGGCGTCGTCGCCCGCGTCGTCACCGCCCGGGTCGTCGACGGCCGCTTCGTCGTCACCGCCCTCGGACTCGAGCGCGTACTCGAGCAGCCACTCCTCGTGGATGTCGATCTCCGTCGCGAGGCCGAGGTCCAGGTCCTCGGACTCCCACAGCGCGTCCTCTTCCAGCAGGTCGAGCACGGCGAGCAGGTCGTCGTCGCCCGCGGGACCCGCGTCGGCGACCTCGACGCCGTCGAAGCGCGCCGCCGGGTCCAGCACGCGGTCCGCGTCGTCGACGCCGTCCGCGTCACGCGGGACCGGCGCCGGCGGTCCCTCGACGATGTCCGGCACCTCTCGCGGCGCGTCGCCGCGCGGCACTTGCAGCAGCAGCGCGACCGCGGCCGCCGCGGCGGCGAACCACAGCAGTCGGCGGTCGGCGCGGAAGCGCGGCGCGGGCGCGGGCGCGCGCTCGTCCTCGAGGCCGTCCAGCACGCGCGCGGCCAACCCGCGCGGCGCGGTGAGCTCGCGGTCCAGCTCCAGGAGGTCGTCGAGGCGCGCGTCGTCCACGCCGGCCCGCACGCGGGCGGCCAGGTCGCGCGGCGCGTCGACCAGCGGGTCGGCGTCGAGCAGCGCGTCCAGCGTGCGCTCCTCGCGCGCGTGGGCGCGCAAGCACGCCAGCAACACGCGCCGCCGCTCGGGCGACAGGCGCGACGCCGGCCACGCGGCCAGGAGCTCCTCGAGCGCTTCCTCGCGCGCGAACAGCTCGCGGCACGACTCGCAGCCGAGCAGGTGTTCGTTCCAGCCGAGCGGCGCCAGCTCCTCGGGCGCGGCGCGACCTTCCAGCGCGCGCTCGAGTTGCTCGCGGAACGCGCGGCACTCCGTGTTCCGATCCATCACAGCACCTCCCCTTGTCGCAGGAAGGGAGCCAACCACTCACGCAGGCTCTCTCGGGCGCGGTGGATCAGCGACTTGATCGCCTTCTCGCTGGAGCCGAGCACCTCGGCGATCTCCGCGTACGGCGTGTCGTGGTACTTCGCCAGGATCAGCGCCATGCGCTGCTTCTCGGGCAGGCGCGCGATCGCCGCGCGCACCGCTTGGACGACGTCGTCACGCTCCAGCTCGCTGGACGGCTCGGGCGCGTCGCCCTCCTGCAGGTCGCCCAGCGTCCCCGCGTCGTCGTTCCCGCCGAACGGCTGGTCGAGCGACAGCTGGCCCGCGCCGGACAACCGTTGCGTCTCGTTCACCGCCAGGTTGAAGACGATGCGGTACAGGTAGGTCGAGAAGCGCGCCGTCGGGCGGTAGCGGTCCCGGGCGCGCACGACGCGCAGGAAGACCTCCTGCACCAGGTCCTCGCGGCCGGGCCGCCGACCCAGGAAGCGGGTCAACAGGGCGTAGGCGACCGACGAGTAGCGGTCGACCAGCGCGTCGAACGCCGCCTCGTCGCCCGCCTGCCAGGCGAGCATCCACTGGACGCCGGGGTCGTCGGAGTAGTCCTGGCTCATGGTCGGGGGCGCCCAACAGGCGCCGCGCGGGCGGGTTCCGCGCCCGCCGGTTCACTTGGAGCGCGTCCTGGAACCCGTCGTCGGCCGGAGCCCGACGGGATCCGGAGCGCGCTCCCAGTTTGCGGGATCCGGCGGGGAGCGCGAGGGTCGGCCCGGCGGTCCTCAGCGGGCGGCGAAGCCGTCCCCGGCGAAGCGCGGGACCCACAGGACGCCCCCGGGCAGGCCGCGGGCGGCCGAGAGCGGCGAGACGACCGCCACCGGCCGGCCGATCAGGTCGTCCAGGGGCAGCGGGCCCCAGTCGCGGCCGTCGCGGCTGCGGGCGGAGTGGTCGCCCAGGAGGAACAGCTCGTCGGGCCCGAGCTGCAGCTCCTCGCGGACGCCGAACTCACCGCGCGCCGTGTAGTGCACGTCGCGCCACAGCCGCAGGTCGCGCAACAGCACGCCGCCGCCGCCCACTTCGATCCACGCGCGGGGGCCGGGGGAGTGGCCCTCGCCGAACAGGTCGAGGGGGTGCAGCCGCGGCGCGCCGAAGCGGTGCTCCAGCACGCGCTCGCCGTCGAGCCACAGCTCGACGCGGCCGTCGACGCGCCCCAGCACCCACTCGTGCGCGCCGGGCGCCAGCGTGAGCGCGCGGTGAGCGATGCGCTCGAGCCGCGGCTCGCCTTCGCCGGGCGCCGGGACCGGCAGCGAGTAGAGCTGCACCTCGCGCGCGCCGCCGGACGCCGCGCCGATCCACGCCAGGAAGCGGTCGCCCTGCGCCGCGACGGCGAGGCGCGCGCGGCTGGCGTCCTCCTCCAGGTCGAGCGCCGCGCCGAGCCACAGGTCGCCGACCTCGCGCGCGCCCTCGACGAAGGCGCCGCTCGCGTCGACGTACGAGTCGGTCAGGCGCCGCGCGTACTCGAGCCGCGCGACGGCGACGTCGGGGGCGCCGTCGTGGCGCCAACCGTCCGCGCCGCGCGTCCAGCCGCCGGGCGCGTCGCCGTCGCCGCGGAAGTGGTCCTCCAGCGGCAGGCGCGGGTCGTAGACCGCGATCGGTTCGGGCCGCGGCGCGTCGGCGCCCAGGCGCTCGTCGTCGATCACCAGGTCGCCGGTCTCGATGCGCACGCCTTCGCCGGGCAACGCGGCGACGCGCTTGACCCGCGGCACCTCCTCGCCGGGCACGCGCACGACGACCAGGTCGAAGCGCTCGGGCCGCGCCTTGCCGTAGCGCACGAGCACGCGCTCGCCGGTCTCCGGATCGCCGTGGATCGCCGGCTCCATCGACGCGCTCTCGACCTGGTAGACGCCGAAGAAGAACAGCCGCAGGAAGCCGAGCGTCGCCAGCACGGCGATCGCGGCGATCGTGAGCCGACGTCGCGCGCGCATCAGTTCGTCAGGAGCAGCGCGACGCCGAGGTAGAGGCTGGTCCCGGAGATGTCGCTGACCGTGATCAGGAAGGGTCCGGCGATCAGCGCCGGGTCGATACCGATGCGGCGGCAGACCATGGGCACGCCGCAACCGAGGAAGGCGGCCCAGGTCACGGCGCAGGTGATCGCGACGCCGATCGCCATCGCCGTGTCGAGGTCCTTCCAGAAGCAGGTCGCCGAGAAGGTCGCCAGGCCGCAGATCAAGCCGATGATCAGGCCGACCAGCGTCTCGCTGCCGAGGACGGAGAGCTCGCGGTCGGGCTCGACCTCGCCGGTCGCGAACGCGCGCACCAGGATGGTGGACGCCTGGATGCCGACGTTGCCCGCGAGGCCGATGACGATCGGGACGAAGGCCAAGAGTTCGCGGCCCTCGGAGATCACGCCGCCCGGCTCGGCGGGCAGGAGCGCGTCGATGACCGCCGCGGTGACGAGGCCGCCGAGCACCGTCACGGCCTGCAGCGGGATGCGCGCCAGCACGCGGCGCCAGATCGGCAAGCGGGTCTGCAGCTCGGCCGAGGTGCCGACCAGCTTGAACATGTCCTCGCTGGCCTCGTCCTCGAGGACTTCCTGCGCGTCGTCGATCGTGATCGATCCGACGAGCCGGCCGTCCTCCTCGACGACCGCGAGCTCGGTCAGGCCGTAGCGCGACAGGACGTTCGCCGCCTCTTCCTGGTCGAGGTCGACGGGCACCGAGTACGGGTCGACCATCAGGCGGTCGACCTCGTCGTGGATCGAGTTCGTCAGCAGGACCCGGTCGGTCACGTAGCCGACGGGCTTCTCCTGCTCGTCGACGACGAACAGGCCGTGGCCCTCCTCGACCTCGTCACCCTCGGTCTTGATCAGCTTGATCGCGTCGCCGACGCGCGTGCCCGCGGGCACGGCGACGAACTCGGTCGACATCACGCCGCCAGCGCTCTCGGGCTCGTACGAGGCGAGCTGGCGCAAGCCCTTCGCGCGCTCGAAGTTCACGTCGCGCAACACGTGCTCGACATCGGCCGCGTCGAGGTGCGACAGCATGTCGACGACCTCGTCGGCGGGCAGCTCCTCGACGAGCTCGGCGACCTGCTTGGGCGTCAGCTTTCCCAGGAGCTCCTCGCGCAGGCTGTCCTCGGACTGCTCCAGGACCTCCGCGCGCTGCTCGGGGTCGAGCGCCTCGAACACGCGCCACGACTCGTCCTCGTCGAAGTCCAGCAGCCACGCCGCCAGGTCCGCCGCGTGCACCTCCGCGAGGAAGTCGATCAAGTCCTCGCGCGACCCCGCGAGTCGCTCGCGCAGCGCGTCCTTGCTCTGGAACTCGGTCGTCTCGTCGGTCATGGCGGGGGCCCGTTCGGCGAGCGGGAGCATACCCGGTCGCCCGCGAGGCCCGGTCCGCCTAGCGCGCGAACTCGCGCTCCTCGAAGAGCGCGCCGTGCAGGGCCCGCAAGGCCCGCGCGCCGTCGGCGGCGTCGACCAGCACCGAGCGCGACAGCGCGCGTTCCTGGATGACCGCGTGGTGCGGCGCGATGCCCTCGGAGTCGAGGGCGGCCAGCACGTCGGCGCCGAGCGTTCGCCCGCGCCCGACGAGCGTCAACGCGGTGAAGGCGCGGCCGTCCGTGCGCGCGTCGGCGAGGCGTTCGGCCGCGCGCGCCAGCGCGTCCTCGCGGTTCGCGTAGACGTGCAGCGCGCCGCCGACGACGGACGCGAAGGCGGGCTCGGCGCCGGCGTCGCGCAACGCCGCGAACGCGCGCGCGGAGGTGTCCGCGCGGCCGTCGCGCGTCGGCAGGGGGACGACCAGTTCGTGCAGCGGCTCCAGCGTCGCGAGCGCGCGCGGTCCGTCGGCGGGCGCGCGGCGCGCCAGGGTCGTGCCCGGCCGCTCCGGCGCGTCGAAGTCGACGAGCCGGACGCGCACGCCGGAGCGCACCGCCGGCTCGAGCGCGGCGGGGTGCAGGATCTCCGCGCCGTGCGCCGCCAGCTCCGCCGCCTCGTCGAAGGACAGCTCGTCGATCACGCGGGCGCCGGGCACGCGCGCGGGGTCGGCCGTCATGATGCCGGCGACGCGCTTGAAGAAGACGAGCTCCAGCGCGCCGACCGCCTCGGCGACGAGCGACGCCGACAGGTCGGATCCGTTCGGCCCCAGCGTCGTCAGGCGCCCGTCGGCGTCGCGCGCGAGGAAGCCGGTGACGATCGGGACGCCCGAGACCTCGGCGAGGGACGCGCGCAGGGCCTCGCCGGTGCCGGGCAGCGGGCGCGCGCCGCCGTGGCGGCTGTCGCTGACGAGGCCCAGGTCGAAGGCGTCGAGCGGCGTCGCCTCCACCCCGCGCTTGCGCAGGTGCGCGGCGACGACGCGCGCGCTCATGCGCTCGCCGAACGAGAGCACGAAGTCCAGCGTCTCCGCGTCGAGGGCGCCGCGCTCGCGGACCTCGGCCAGCACGCCGAACAGCTCCCCGAACAGGCGGTCCAGGCGCTCGGCGTCGAGCTCGAGCTGGGCCAGCAGCGCGCGGTGGCGCACGCGGATCGCGTCGGTCTCGAGCCGCCCGTCCGCCGCCTCGCGCGCCGCGCGCTCCAGCAGCGCCGTGACGCCGTGGTGCGCGCTGACGACGACGGCGGGGCGCTCCGCGGCGGCGATCAACTCGCCCGCCGCGCGCACCGACGCGCCGTCGCGCAGGGCGGCGCCGCCGAACTTCATCACCTGGGGGAACAGCATGAGCGGGACGCACGATACCCGCCGTCCTCGCGGCCGCTTCGCGCGCGGCGCGGGATTCTCGGCGCGGCCGCGACGCGCCGCGTTCCGCCGCCGATTCGGCGCTCGCGCGGCAGCCCGCGGCGGCCTATCCCCCCTCCCGCGCCGCCCCACGCGGGCCCGACCCCTGTGCTAGACTGCGCGGCGCTCCCGGACCCGCCGGGACCCGCCCGAGCCCCCACGACGACCATGACCGAGCAGAAGCGCGACGAGCTGA
>JAUHYB010000682.1 GCA_030426745.1 bacterium | reverse complement strand
CGTGGCCGCCGGCGGTGCGCGCGACGCCGGTGATCGAGACGGCCGGGTCCTCGCTGCGGCCGGTCAAGCGGAACGACGCGCGCGCGTCGGTCGTCGTGATCGTGCGCTCGCCGTCCGCGGTCGGGACCGTCCACGCCACCTCCTCGACCGCGCCGAGCGCGTCCGCGTCGCCGCGCAGGTGGACGGTGTAGCGGTACGCGCCCTCCGACCCCTCGTCGCCGTAGGCCGCGTACGCGCCGAAGGCGTGCGCCTGCAGCGAGTCCATCTCGACGACTTCCCACTTGCCGTCGACCCGCGCGACGGGCTCGCGGCGATCGACCATGACGACGGCGAAGTCGACCAGGTTCTCGGTCAACTCGCGGCCGTTGAACGTCTCCAGCGCGTCGTACCCGATCCACACGAAGCCGTTCTGCCCCCAGCTCCGGCCCCAGGAGTTCATGAACAGGAACGCCTCGCGGTCGTCGCTGTACCCGACGATCGCCATCGCGTGGAAGCCGTGCGGTTGGTCGGCGCGGCGCGTCGCGTGCGCTTCGCGGTGCTTGTCGGCGGTGTAGACGCCGTAGCGCCCGCTGTTGAAGATCGGGTTCGTGCGCACGCAGCACAGCACGACGTGGCCTTCGGCGAGCGCGCGCCGCACGCCCTCCCCATCGGGGACGACGTAGTAGCCGGCGATGCGGAAGGTGCCGGCCTCCTCCAGCGCGGCTTGCGACGGCTGGCTCAGGTAGTCGTTCGCCAGGTACGGCGCCGTCTCCAGCGTCGCCGCGCCCTTCGTCATCAACAGCTCGATGACCTTGTCGACGCGGCTGCCGGAGTCCTCGCCCTCGTTGACCTGGTTGTAGATGAAGGTCGGAGAGAAGACGTACCGGCTGATCGCGGATCCCCAGCCCTGGTCGATGCGCTCGAGGTACGACCGCGCGGCGTAGCCGAAGGCCCACGCGGCGCAGTCGTTCATCGTCTGGCTGCCGACCGGGGGCAGGAACGGGCGCAGGTCGACCGCCGTCGGGAGCTCGTCGGCCTGCGCGCCGACGGGGAGCTCGTCGAGGTCGCGGACGACGACGCGGTCCTCGCGGGTGGCGCCTTGCGCGGCGGCGTTCGGGGAGAGGGACAGGAGGAGCGCGATCAGCGCGAAGACGGACTTCATGTCGGAGGGCGTGGGGGGACGCGGCGCGCAGAGACTATCGGCAGGCGGCGGCGAGTCCACGCGCCTCGATCGCCGTCGTCGCGCCGATTTCCGCGCGTCCTGCGCGGTCGTCGGTCGGCCCGCGGCGCCCACCGGGGGCGCCCGCTCGAGGAGCTCGGGTGCATCCGGGCGCCGGCCCCACGCGAAGCCGCCCGCATGAAGATCCCGCCGACGCCCCTTCGACTCGCCGCCCTGCTGGGCCTCGCCGCGTCCCTCCCCTCCTGCGCCACCGGCGAGGTCGACGGCGGTGCCGAGCCGATCCCCCCGGAGGGCGGCCGTCTGGTGATCGACTTCACGCGCTCGGACGAGGCGGCGCGCTGGCGCGTGGTCGACGACGTCGTGATGGGCGGCGTGTCGTCCAGCCGCGTGGTGCCGACCGCGGACGGCGCGACGGCGTTCACGGGCA
>JAUHYB010000681.1 GCA_030426745.1 bacterium | reverse complement strand
GCCGACCTGGACGGCGACGGCGACGCGGACGCGCTGACCGCGAACCGCGACGGCAACGACCTGTCGCTGTTCACGAACCAGTCGGGCCCCGGCGACATCGTGAAGTACTGCGAAGGCGGCCTGAACTCGGCCGGCACGCGCGCCGTGATCGACTTCACCACCGGCAACTCCATCAGCGGCTTCACCAACGTCCGCGTGCTGCACGCCGTCCCGGACCAGCCCGGCCTGTTCTTCTACGGCGCCGGGCGCGACGCGACGCCCTTCGGCCAGGGGACGCTGTGCGTGCAGACGCCGGCCCACCGCCTGAGCCCCGCGCTCACGCTGAGCGAGTTCGGCTCCGCCTCGCGCACGCTCGACTTCAACAGCCTGCCGCTGTCCGCGGGGCCCGGCATGATCACCGCCGGCTCGACCTGGAACTTCCAGTTCTGGTACCGCGACCCGGGCAACGGCTTCAACCTGTCCGACGGCGTGGAAGTCACCTTCCAGCCGTAGTCGCGCACACCATCGACTCTCTCTCGGGTCGAATCTCCTGATGGTGGAGCGGGGTCCCTCCGGGGGCCCCGCTCTTGTGCGTCCGGCGGGAACGAGACGCGCGCTGCTCCGGTCGGAACGACGAGAGGGAACACCCGCGGGCGTTCCCTCTCGTCGTTCCTCGTTCCAGACCCGGCTCGGCTACTTCGACGCCGCGCCGCCCCGGCTGCGCAGGTACTCCTCCATGAACTCCGTGATGTCGCCGTCCAGGACGCCCTGGACGTTGCCCTTCTCGAAGTTCGTGCGGTGGTCCTTCACCATCTGGTAGGGGTGGAAGACGTAGGAGCGGATCTGGCTGCCGAAGGCGATCTCGCCCTTCGCGCCGTAGAGCTTGGCCAGCTCCTTGTCGCGCTCGGCCTCGCGCATCTGGAGGATCTTCGCCTTCAGCATCTTCAGCGCGGTCGCGCGGTTCTTGTGCTGGCTGCGCTCGTTCTGGCAGCGGACGACGATGCCGGTCGGGATGTGCGTCATGCGCACGGCGGACTCGGTCTTGTTCACGTGCTGGCCGCCGGCGCCGCCCGCGCGCATGGTGTCGACGCGGATGTCGGACTCGGCGATCTCGACGTCCAGGTCGTCGTCCACCTCGGGCGTCACGTCGACCGAGGCGAAGGCCGTGTGGCGGCGCGCCTGGGAGTCGAACGGGCTGATGCGGACGATGCGGTGCACGCCGGTCTCGGCCTTGAGGTGGCCGAAGGCGAACGGGCCCTTGATGAGCAGCATCGCGGATCGGATGCCGGCCTCGGGCTCGTCGGTGCGCTCGATCTCCTCGACGTCGAAGCCCTGGCGTTCCGCCCAGCGCACGTACATGCGCAGCAGCATGCCGGCCCAGTCGCAGGAGTCGACGCCGCCGGCGCCGGCCGAGATCGCCACGAAGGCGTTCGAGCGATCCTGCGGCCCGCCGAGCATCACGCGGAACTCGAGCTTCTCGATCCCGGACTCGGCCTTCTCGATGGCCTCGTCGAGGTCGGCGGCGACGGCGTCCTCGTCCTCCTCGCCCATCTCGGCGAGCGCCTCGATGTCGTCGAGCGCGGTCTGCACCGCCTCGATCGGCTCGGTGACGGTGAGCGC
>JAUHYB010000680.1 GCA_030426745.1 bacterium | reverse complement strand
CTCTGCACCCTGAACCTGAACGGCGTCCGCGCCGCGGAGAAGCGCGGCTTCTCCGGCTGGCTGGCGGACCGCGCGCCGGACGTCCTGTGCTTGCAGGAGGTGCGCGCCTTGCCGGAGCAGGTCGGCGACGAGGTGCGCTCGCCCGCCGGGTACAGCGCGCGCTGGAACCCCGCGTCGAAGAAGGGCTACGCGGGGACGGCGCTCTACTCGCGCGAGGCCGCCGACCGCTACCGCCACGGCGTCGGGCTCGACTGGGCCGACGACGAAGGGCGCGCCGTCCGCGCGGACTACGACGACTGGAGCGCGATCAGCCTGTACGTGCCGTCGGGCTCGTCGTCGGAGGAGCGCCAGCAGCGCAAGTTCGGCGCGATGGAGCACCTGCGCGGCTGGTTCACGCGCCTCCTGGAGGAGGACCGCCCGATCGCGGTCTGCGGCGACATCAACATCGCGCACACACCGCTCGACATCCACGCTCCGAAGCGCAACGAGAAGAACTCGGGCTTCCTGCCCGAGGAGCGCGAGTGGTTCACGGGCCTGCTCGAGCTCGGCTGGGTCGACGTGCTGCGCACGCTGCACCCCGAGGAACCCGGCCTGTACTCGTGGTGGTCGAACCGCGGCCGCGCGCGCGAGAAGGACCTGGGCTGGCGCATCGACTACGTGCTCGCCACGCCGAGCCTGGCCGAACGCGCGACCGAGGCCTGGATCGAGAAGGACGCCGGCCTGTCCGACCACGCCCCCGTGTGGGTGCGGTTCGCGCGTTGACGCGCGACTCTGCGGGAAGCCCGCGCGCTGACGCGCGTCAGGCCGCCGGCGCGCGCGCGCTGTCCTGTGGCGCGGTGTCGTCGGGGCGCGCGGGGCCTCGCGACCGCACGTCCGCCAGCGCCGCCTCGAGCGCGCGACGGGCGTCGTCGTCGATCGGCCGGCGCGCGTAGGCCGCGCCCTCGAAGGCCGCCGCCGCGGGGCGCAACAGGTCCGCGAGCTCCGGGTCACGCGCGCGCACGGCCGCGACGAACTCGCGCCACGTCTGGTGCGGCGCGCGCGGGAAGCCGAGCGCGGCGAAGGCCTGCAACCACCGCCGCTCCAGCGCGATCACAGGCGCGCTCACGACCCGCCGCGCGCGCGCCGCTTCCGGACGCTCGTCGGCCCGCCGCCGCCGCGCGCGCCACCACGCCGCGAGCGCGACCGCGCCCAGCACGCACAGCGCCGTCCCGAACGGCCGGCGGCGCGCGGACGTCATCGCGGCCTCCGGAAGCTGCTTGGCCGTGTCCACGGCGAACGACAGGTAGCGCGCCTCGCCGCCGCTCTCGGCCCACAGCTGCAAGTCGGTCGCCACGTCGGCGGCCCACGACGTCAGGCCGCCCTCGCCGCCGCTCCACGCCAGCGCGCGCTCGCGGCGCTGCATCGGCGTCGTCTCGAACGGCACCCAGCCGACGCCCGCGAACCAGACCTCGATCCACGCGTGGCCGTTGCGGCTGGACACGATCCACGAACCGCTCTCCTCGTCGAAGTCCTTCGCGAGGTAGCCGGTGACGACGCGCGCGCTGACGCCGACGCTGCGCAACAGCAACACGGACGCCGCGGCGAAGTGCGTGCAGTGAC
>JAUHYB010000162.1 GCA_030426745.1 bacterium | reverse complement strand
CCTCGTCGTGCCCGGCGTTCGCGGCCAGCGCGACGTCGAAGGCCTCCAGCGCGCCCGCGGTGTCCCCCATCAACAGGCGCAGCGTGCCCAGCCGCGTCGCCGCGACCCAGCTGGTCGCGCCCGGCAGGCACTCGGTCTGGAACGACTTCCCGTCGGCGTCCAGGCAGGCGAGGCACGCGCGCTCGGCGCGGCGCAGCCCGTCGGTGTTCGCGTGATCGGCGCCCGCCGCGAACCACCGACGCTCCTCCGACACGGCGGACAACAGCGACAGGTTCGGGTGCTCGCCGTCCCACTCGCGCGCGTCGCGCAGCACGGCGTCGGCGTCGTCGTAGCGCTCGGCGCGCAGCAACAGGAACGCGCGCATCGTCGCCGTGGCGATCGAGATCGGCGCGGGCGTCCCGCCGCGGTGACGCGCGACGATCTCGGTCCACGCGGCGTCCAGCTCCTCGGCGGCGCGGCGCTCGTCGCCCGCGTGCAGGAGGTCCTGCGCCAGGTAGGTACGCATCACCGGGTTGTCCGGCTCGTCCGCGACGGCGCGCTCCAGGAGGCGCAGGTTGCGCGCCGACTTGCCCAGGCGCTCGCGCACGTCCGGGATCGCGCCGTAGTGGGCGATCGGCGCGTCCAGCGTGATGATCTTGCGGCCGCGGCGCGCCCAGCTGGTCACGTGCTCGTGCACGACGCCTTCCCAGCGCAGGTCCGCGGTGCGCCGGAAGACGCGCTCCAGCAGCACCGGCACGCCGGCCGTCGCGCGGCCGTCCACGACGTCCTTCGGCGACGCGTCCTCGCGGTCCGCGTTCGAAAGCGGCAAGCGCGCCGCGTCGAAGTCGGCCGCGTCCACCGCCGCGCGCAGCACCTCGCCCGCGCCGGGCGCCAGGCGCTCGTCGGCGTCCAGGATCAACACGTAGCCCGCGTCGACCTGGTCGATCGCCGCGTTGCGCGCGGCCGAGAAGTCGTCGTTCCACGCGTGGTGGACCACCTCGGCGCCGGCGGCGCGCGCGAGCTCGATCGTGCGGTCGGTGCTTCCGGTGTCGACGACGACCACGCGGTCGACGACGCCTTCCACGGACGCCAGGCAGCCCGGCAGGAAGCGCTCTTCGTCGCGCGCGATCACGCACAGGGTCAGTTCGGTCATCGTTCAATCCTCCAGTCGCGGCAGGCCGGTGTTCGCGAGCCAGCGCTCGCGGCGGTCCGACGCGGCGTCGCCGTGCACCGCGGCGCAGAGTTGCAGCGCGCGTTCGGCGGCGCGCTTCGGGTTCTTGTCGGTGATCCACAGCAGCTCGATCGCGCGCGCGGCGGCGTCGAGCTCGGCGCAGGCCTCGTCGACCAGGCGCCGCACGTCGTCGGGGCGGCCGTCGTCCTTCGGCGACACGCGCAGCACCAGGCCCGCGCCCGTCCCCTGCTCGGCGCGCTGCGCCGCGTCGCGGATCAGGCCGCGCACCGCGTCCGGGTCGGTGTAGTCGGGCCACGCCAGCACGTGGTCGCCGGCGTGGGCCTGGCCTTCGATCGGTGCGTGCAGCAGGTCGTCGGTCCACGTCTCGCGCGGGACCGCGTCCAGCGCCGTGTAGTCGCCGTACGCCGTGCCCGCGGGCAGGCTCCACTTCGCGGCGAAGCGCGTCCAGTTGCGCTGCAGCAGCCCGGCGTGCGCCCTGGACTTGGCCGTGCCCTGGTACGGCTCGTGGCGCACGAACACGTCCAGCGCCACGCGGTTGCGGAAGCCGGCGAGGCACGCGCGCAGCGTGAAGTCGTCGTCCTCGAAGCCCCACGGCGAGAAGCGCTCGTCGAAGCCCCCGATGCGCTCGATCACCTCGCGTCGCGCCAGGATCAGGAAGGACGTCATCAGCGCCTGCGGACGGTGCTGGCGCGCGTACTCGGCCGCGCGCGCGTCGGCGAAGGGCGCCAGCGTCGCCGGCGTCGAGTCGCCGCCGTAGTCGACCTGCTGGTTGTGCGCGGCGCGGTCCGACACGCACCCGATCACGCCGGAGCGCGCGTCGACCTGCGCGTGGTACTGCAGGCGCGCCAGCCACCCCGGCGTCACCATCACGTCGTTGTCCATGAACACGACCGCGTCGCCGGTCGCGACCGCCAGCCCCTGGTTCCGCGCCCGCGGCGCGCCCAGGTTCGCGTCGTTCGCGATCAGGCGCACGTCGTCCTGGGCGGCCAGGAAGTCGGGCGTGCCGTCGCTCGATCCGTTGTCGACGAAGACCAGCTCCGTCGGGAAGTCCTCGTCGCGCGCGGCGCGCAGCGCGTCCAGGCAGCGCCGCGTCTGGTCGATCGCGTCGTGGCAGACGACGATCACGGACGTCGTCGTCCCGCCCTTCGGACCGTCCGCGATCACGTCGATCGGGTCGTGCCCCTCCAGTTGCCGGAGCACGCCTCGTCCGAACGGGACGTACGACAGACGGCGGATCAGCTTGGTCAGCTCGTCGACCTCGGCGCGCGGGATCTCGCGGTCGGCGTTGCGCTCCTCGAAGCCCTCGAGCGCCGCGATCAGCTTGTCCACGGACGGCTGCAGCGCCTCGCAGGTCGACTGGATCGCGCCCAGGTGCTCGACGTCCACGTCCTGGCCCGGCGCGCACCACAGGATCGCCGGGTCGCCGTGCTTCTCGTACATGCGCGACAGGTAGACGCCCAGGTCCACGGCGCGGCGGAAGTAGCCGGCCGGCGACAGCGCGTGGTCGTGCTCGCAGTGCAGCGCCTCGAGGTAGCGCACGCGGTATCCGGCGGCTTGCAGGCGATAGCCGAGCTCGACGTCCTCGACGATCGCCTTGTCGAAGCGCTCCGCGTCGAACCCGCCGACCCGCCGCAGCGCGTCCGTCGCGATGCTGATGTTGCACGTCCAGAAGTACGTCCAGTCGTGCAGCTCGCCGTCGCGCAGGCGCGGGAAGTCGAACAGCAGGTCCGTCGCCGCCAGGACCCGCGTGAAGGGCGAGCGCAGCGCGCGCTCGGTGAAGTGGAAGGTCCCCAGGATCGCGACGCGCTCGGTCTCGCGCGCGTGCGCCTCCAGGTGTTGTTCGAACAGGCGCGGCGTCGGCACCGCGTCGTCGTTCAAGATCAGCGTCAGCGGCGCGCGACAGCGCTCGATCCCGGCGTTCCGCGCCGCCGCGGGGCCGGCGTTGTCCTGGCGCACCAGCGTGATCGCGAACGCGTGCGCGTCGGCGTCGATCGCGACCGGATCCGGCGACCCGTCGTCGACCAGCACGACCTCGAAGCGCGCCGGATCCAGGGTCTGCTCGTCGAAGCACGCCAGCAGCTGACGGACCAGGTCCGGCCGGCCGTAACTCGGCACCAGGACGGACAGCTCGGGTCCGCTCGCGGGGAGGGTGGTCATGACCCTCGCTCATCGAGAGGGCTCGGCGGACCCTTGAGCGCGGCGCCGGGCCCCGGCACCCGAATCCCGAAAACGATTCCACATCGGCGGGCGGCCGCGCCGCGAACCGGCCCTGGCGGCCCCTTCCGGCGGGGTGCGCGCCGCGCGTCCCAGGTCCTGGAACGGCCAGTCGCTTTCCGGCGACGACCCTCGGACCCCGCGCCGCCGCCTGCGATCCTCGCGCCCTTCACGGTTCTCGAACCGAACCGCACTCCGTTTTCGCAAGCACTCCGAAAGCACATCGAAAGCACGATGAACGCAAGAATCGCATCCCTCTGTTTCGCCCTCTTCGCCGCCGCGCCGCTCGCTGGCGCGCAAGCCTCGGTGATCTACGTCGACGAGAACGCGACCGGCCCGGTCCACGACGGCTCGAGCTGGTGCAGCGCGTACTTGACCCTGTACGACGCGCTGAACGTCGCGACCAGCGGAGACGTCATCCGCGTCGCCGACGGCTTGTACACGCCCGACCCGTCGACGGTCGTCGATCCCCGCGACGCCAGCTTCCACCTGGTCGACGGCGTCTCGATCGTGGCGGCCTTCGCCGGCTGCGGCGCGCCGAACCCGGACGCGCGCGACTTCGCGAACCACACGAGCTACATCCGCGGCGACCCGCTGCGCAACGACTACACCGGCGGCAGCCAGTCGGACAACTCGTACCACGTGCTGGTCGCGGACGGCCTGTCGCAGAACACGATCCTGGACGGCCTGTACGTCGACGCGGGCAACGCGACGAACCCGCTGGTCACCGACGGCAACATCGGCGGCGGCATGCTCGTGCGCGACTCGAAGAACCTGAAGCTGATCGACTGCATCTTCCAGGACGACAAGGCGGAGACCGGACCCGGCTCGACGGTCGGCAAGGGCGGCGCGGTGTACCTGCGCGAGAGCGCCGTGACCTTCTTCCAGACGCTGTTCCGCGAGAGCATCGGCGGCGAGGCCGCCGGCGGCGTGTACCTGGAGGGCAGCGCCGCGGTCTTCAACTCGTGCACCTTCGCGGCCTGCATCTCGTCGATCCGCGGCGGCGGCGTGTTCAACGACGCGAAGAGCTCGGTCGTGATGAACGACACGGAGTTCATCGCGTGCAGCTCGTCCGCGTGGCCGAACATGGGGCGCGGCGGTGACGTCTACAACTCCGGCAAGTTCCTCGCGGTGCGCTCGATCTTCACCGGCAGCGCCGGCGTCGACGGCGGCGGCGTCTACAACGGCAAGGGCTCGTTCTCCGCGGCCAACTGCACCTTCTCCTACGCCTGGACGCAGGGGAACGGCGGCGGCCTCTACAACTACGGCAGCGGCGTGACGCTCTCGAACTGCCTGTTCGTCGGCTGCAACGCCGACACCGGCGCCGGCATCTACAGCGACAACAGCAAGATGACGGTCTCGAGCTGCACGCTCACGCAACAAGCCGCGACCACCGGCGCCGCGGGCATCGAGCTCGTCGGCAACGGCGGCGGCGCGTCCGTGCGCAACTCGATCCTGTGGAACAACGCGACGAGCGGCTCGACCACCGAGGCCGACCAGATCAGCGTCGCGGCCACGACCACGCTGTACCTCGACTTCACCGACGTGCAGGGCCTGACCGGCGCGCTCGGCGGCCTCGGCAACATCGGCGCCGACCCGCTGTTCGCCTCGCCGGGCACCTTCGACTTCCGCCCCGGCGCCGGCTCGCCGTGCATCGACGCGGGATCGAACAGCCTGCTGCTGAACGACTTCGCAGACCTCGACGGCGACCTGGTGTTCCTCGAGCCCACCCCCTTCGACCTGGACGACACGACCCGCGTCGTGAACGGCACGGTCGACATGGGCGCGTACGAGTAGGACCGGACGCGCGCGATCGACGGCGCCCCGCCGTCCGGCACGGAGCCGGGCGGCGGGGCGCGTTCGTACGGCGACCGCGCGGACCGGTTAGGCTGGCGGCGCGGCGCGCTTGCCGGCGCCGCCAGCGAGATGGAACCGACCAGGACCGACGATGCGACCGTCGAGGAGCGGCGCCCGAGCCGCCTCTGGTTCGTCCGTCTCGCGCTCGTCCTGGTCGGCGCCGGGGTCCGCGCGAACCAGGCGGTCGTCCGCTCTCGGTGGCACCTGCCCGAGGAGTGGACCGACGCGACGCACGCGATCTATCGACGGGGTGAGAGCGCGTACATGGACGCGCTGGAACTGAGCGTCCCGGTCGCGCTCGGGCTGACCGTCGCCTTCGCCGTGCTCGCCGTGATCGCGTTCTTCTGCGACCGGCCCGGCGCGGTGCTCTTCGACACGCTCGCGACGCTCGTCTGCGTGGCCTGGCTCTGCGACGCATTCATGACGCTGGCGGTCGGGTTCACCTGATCGCCGGCGTCGCCCGCCGTCACCGCGGCCGGTGCTCCGTCCCCTTGCCGGCCGTCATGCCGACCAGGTCGCCGGGCTCCAGCACGTCCGCCGTGTGCCACAGCCCCGCCGGCACGACGCACGTCTGCCCCGCGCGCAGGTCGAGCGTGCGCACGCCGTCCGCGAACTCGACGTGCAGCACCATGTGGCCGGAGACGAGGAACAGCACCTCGTCGCCGCCGGGGTGGCGCTCCCACACCGGCCAGTTCTCGGTCATCGGATAGCGCCCGACCATGCGCCCTTCGGTGCGCGCGACGCGTTGCGCGCCCTCGGACTCCGGCGCGCCGCTCGCCAGGTCCTCCCAGAAGCCGTCGAACAGGTCGACGCGCTCCACGTGGTGGTCGGGCTCGAGGATCAGGTAGCTCTGCGTGAGGTCGATGGCGTCCATGGGCGCATCGTAGCGCGACGCCGCGTCAGGGGAGGTCCGGCGCTTCGGGCGCGATCCACGCGTCGTGGCAGCGCTCGCAGAGTCGGTCGTCGCGGGACCAGTAGGCCGCGGCCGGAGCGCTGAGGAGCCCCTCGCACACGAAACAGTCACCCGACTCGCCGGGTGCGGCGTCGCGCTCCCCTGGCCCCAACCACTCGCGCAGGCGTGCCGCCGCGATCGACGCGCGCGCGCGATCACGCGGGACGAAACGTCCCGACACCTCGACGTAGCCCAGCGACGGTCGGCGCGGTACGGCGCGCTTCGAGAGGGACGACAGCGCCAGCAAGCCGAGCGGGCCGACGCCGGTGACGAGCCACGCGATCCCGATCGCGCGCATCCACCAGCGCTCGAAGGGTGCGAGTAAGTGCCCCGGATCGATGTCGAGCTCGAGGCTCCACCCCTGCTCGCTCGTGGAGAGGAGTCCCGCGACGCAGGCCCCGATGGACAGCGCCATCGTGGCCGCGCCCCACGCGAGGGTGAGCCACACGCACGGCGTGCAGAGGCGGTCGAGCCGCTCGAGGCGGCCTCGGACGGAGTGCGGCTTCATGGAGGATCGGCGCGGGGCGCGGGCCGCTGCTACGCGTCGTAGGCGAATGCCATTCGCTCGATCCGCGGACGCCGCCGCATCCGGCCTGCCCCTAGTCGCGGTCGTCGACCTTGCTCTCGATCGCCATGTTGCGCGCGTCGAGCTCGAAGTCGCGGCCGTTCGCGCACTGGAACTCGATGACCACGCCGCTCTTCGACCACACCTCGGCGGGACGCGGCTCGGGCACCAGCAGGGCCTCGCGGCGCAGCGACAGCTCGATCAGCGCGCCCTCCTCGGTGCGGCACTGCTGGCTGACGATCTTCGCGACGTCGGGCAGCGCGGCCTCGAGCTCGTCGAAGGTGAAGACGAACTCCATCTCGTCGAACGCGCCGTCGGATCGGATGTCCATCTCGACCGCCCGGCCGAGGCCGTTCACCGCGCACTCCCAGTCCTCGCTCTCCGTGTCCCACGCCCACGCGCCGACGCTGCCGCCCAGCCGCTCGGCCAGGCGCGCCGCCGTCACCTGCACGGCGGCCGGCACGTCGTCGACGGACTTCGGGACCTCCTCCTTGTCGCCGGCGCTCTTCACCTCGGAACAGGCGACGGCGAGGAGACAGGCGGAGGCGGAGAGGACGGCGGTGTGGAGGATCGGGCGCATCGCGGGAGTATAGCGGCGATCTCGCCTTCCGCGCGGCCGGCGGTCAGCCCTCCAACGCGCCCCGCACCGCGTCGCGCAGGTACGGCAGCACCTCCGCCTCGAACCAGGGGTTCCGACGCAGCCACAGGTTGTTGCGCGGGCTGGGGTGCGGCAGCGGCAGCACGGCGGGAGCGTGGTCGCGCCAGGCGGCGACGACCTTCGTCAGCGGCGTCGAGCCCGTGCCGAGGTGCCAGCGGATCGCGTACTGGCCGATCACCAGCGTCAACCGCACGTCGGACAGCGCGCCGATCACCCGCG
>JAUHYB010000679.1 GCA_030426745.1 bacterium | reverse complement strand
ACGACGATCCCCGTCCCGCCGCGCGACACCGGCGGCTTCTTCGGCGCGTTGCGCGCGACGGTCGTGCTCGGCGTCGAGGTGCTCGTGTCGCTGGTGCGCGGCATGGGGCGCTTCGTGAAGGGCGGCGTGCGCCACACGCGTCCCGGCAAGGGCGGCGGCTTCGTGCGCGAGCTCGCGCACTGGATCCTCTTCCTGACCTTCCTCACCCTCCTCGGCGCCGCCGCGATGGCCGCGCTCGTCCTGTTGTTCCAGTAGTCGGTCCCGACGCCCATGAGCGAGTGGTCCCCGGACATCGGCCGATTGCAGGCCTTCGACGACGAAGAGTGGCTGCGCGTCGAGCGCAACTACTGCGGGCGCTTGCTCGCCTACGTGGCGCGACGCGTCCCCGACGCCGGCGCGCGCGAGGACATCGTCCAGGAGACCTTCCTGGGCGCCGTCCGCGGCATCGGGAACTTCGACCCGGTCTACACCTTCGAGCAGTACCTGTTCGGCATCTGCCGCAACCGCACGATCGACCACCTGCGTCGTCGACGCACGGTGGGGCAGGGCGAGCCCGCGGACTCGAACGAGAGCCTGCCGGGCATGGACGAGCTGGCGACCGCGCTCGAGACGCCCAGCCAGATCGTGCACACCACCGACGTGGCCAGCCAGGGCCGCGACCTGCTCGTCGGCGTGCTGCGCGACTGGGTCCAGGAGACCTGGCAGCAGGGCGAGTTCACGCGCTTGATGGTCATCGAGGCGCTGTTCAGCGGCGGGTGGCGCAACCGCGACACCTGGCGGCGCTTCGGCTTGCGCGACGAGACCAGCGTGGCCGGGATCAAGTTCCGCGCGCTGAAGCGGCTGCGCGAGCTGGCGCTGCGCCGCGACCCTTCGGGCCAGCTGGTGCCGGCGCTGTCCGAGTCCGCGGCCGAGGGCTCGGGCAACCTCGACTTCAACGTCGCGGGCGTCTGGCGCTCGGGCCGCGTGAGCTGTCCCGCCCGCTACTGGATCGCGCGGAAGCTTTCCGGAAATCTTCCCGAGGGCCCCGCGCAGTTCGTCGAATTCCACCTGGACGAGATGGGCTGCGAGTGGTGCCAGGCGAACCTCGACGACCTCGCCGACCCCTCCGGCACCGAGCTCGAGCCCTTCCTCGAGCGCATGCAGGCCTCCACCGTCCAGTTCCTCCGCTCGCGCACGAACTGACCCTCCCCGGGCTCCCCCCCGACTCGCCGACACGAGGTCCCTCCGTCCGATGATCCGTTCCCTGCTCGTCGCCGCCGCGCTCGGCGGCTCGTTCGCGTTCGCGCCGGCCCTCACGGCGCGCTCCACCGACCTCGCGACCGCTCCCGGCGACGGCGCCGAACTGACCGGCGCGCTCACCGACGAGGGCGCGGCGGAGACGCCGCCCGCCCTGTCCCGCGCGCTGCGCGCGATCGACGCCGACGAGATCGAGATCGACCTGCGCTTCCTCGCGTCGGACGAGCTCGGCGGCCGCGACACGCCGTCGGAGGAGTTGGAGGTCGCCGCGCACTTCCTGCGCGCGCGCCTGCAGCGGCTCGGCTTCCAGCCGGGCGCGGGGGAGAGCTTCTTCCACGAGTACCCGCTGAACTCGACCGCCCTGG
>JAUHYB010000678.1 GCA_030426745.1 bacterium | reverse complement strand
CTCCGAGGTCGCGCACGGCGGACCGGAGGACTGGTTCCGCCCCTACGGCTGGCGCACCGCCGGCGCGGAGGACGGCGAGGACTTCGGCCAGCTCGCCGAGGCGATGTCGACGATCATCGGCGCGGACGACACCGAGGGTCGCCCGGGCATGGTCTGGGCCAAGACGCGCAAGGGCCGCGGCTACTACGTCTACGACGCGCCCAGCCACGGCAAGGCGCACGGCCGCAACTCGGAGACGTTCTGGAAGTGCCGCGAGGACTTCGCGGACCTCTACGGCGCGCAGTTCGAGGGCGCGGGCGACACGAACGACCCGGGCGAGGACGCTTGCCGCGAGCAGACGCGCGGCTGGCTGCGGACCGTGATGCAGGTGCTGCGGGACGACCAGGCGCTGGTCGAGTACCTGTCCGACCGCCTGGTCGAGCTGGGCGAGTCGGTGCCGACGCAGCCCGAGGGCTACCACCGCGTCGCGAAGAAGAACCTGTCGAACGAGCTCGACTGGCTCTCGTCCGACCAGCTGCCCGCGTCGCTGTTCCTGAAGCCGGGTGAGAAGGCCGCGAACAAGGACGGCTTCTCGAAGTTCGGCGCCTGGTTGAACAAGCGCGCGAAGGAGGAGATGGGGCGCCCGCTGGTGCTCGCCTGCTCCGCCGACCTCGCGGACTCGACCGCGATCTCCGGCTTCGCGAAGGACTTCGACGGCTCCGCGGGCTTCGGCTGGTACGAGCGCGAGAAGAACACGAACGGCGCGCTGCTGCCGCAACAGATCACCGAGTTCGCGAACGCCGGCCTCGTCGTCGGCGCCGCCACGGTGAACATGTCGCAGACCCCCGAGGACAGCTTCGAGGGCTACTGGGCGGCGTGCTCGACCTACGGCTCGTTCAGCTACCTGAAGTACGGCGCGATGCGCCTGTTCAGCCAGCTCGCGCAGGACTGCGAGTTGAAGGTCGGCAAGGTCATCTGGGTCGCCGGCCACTCCGGCCCCGAGACCGCCGAGGACAGCCGCACGCACTTCGGCATCTTCGCGCCGGCCGTCACGCAGCTGTTCCCCGAGGGCCAGGTGATCAACCTGTTCCCGTGGGAGCACAACGAGGTCGCGCCCGCGCTGGCCGCCGCCCTGGCCACGGACGTGCCGATCGTCGCCCTGCACCTGACGCGCCCGGGCATCGCGACGCCCGACCGCACGCGCATGGGCATCCCGTCGCACATGGAAGCCGCGAAGGGCGCATACGTCGTGCGCGACTACGACCCGTCGCGCCCGAAGGAAGGCACGATCATCGTGCAGGGCACCAGCACGACGGACTCGATCTACACGCTGCTGCCGAAGTTCGAGAGCGGTGAAGCGCCGAACGTGAAGATCATCCAGGCCGTGTCCTGGGAGCTCTTCCAGCTGCAGGACCGCGAGTACCGCGACAAAGTGCTGCCGCGCGCCGACTGGCTGGACTCGACCGTCGTCACCAACGCGGCGCGCCGCACGATGCACGACTGGCTGCCGCACAAGATCGCCGAGCACTACGCGATGAGTTCCGACTGGGACAACCGCTGGCGCACCGGCGGCAGCGTCGACGAGGTGAAGCGCGAGGCGCGCATCGACCCCGACAGCCTGCTCGA
>JAUHYB010000677.1 GCA_030426745.1 bacterium | reverse complement strand
CCGTCGGCACGTCGGTGGCCTCGCCCTACGTGGCCGGCGTCGCCGCGCTCCTCTTGACCCGCGAGCCCGCGCTGTCGCCCGCCGAGGTCGAGGCGCGCCTGATCGCCGGTTCGGTAGACATGGACGCGCCGGGTCGCGACGACTTGACCGGCCACGGCCGCGTGTTCGCGCCGCACGTGCTGGTGCCCTGCGCGCTGCCCGACACCGTCTGCGCGACCTCGCCCAACTCCGCCGGCGCGGGCGCGGTGCTGTCGCCGCTCGGCGCCGCCAGCCTGGGATCGGGCCAGTTCGCGCTCGAGGTGACCGGCGGCGTGCCGAACGAGGTCGGCGTGTTCTTCTACGGGCCCGACGTGCAGTCGGTGCCGTTCGACAACGGCGTGCTGTGCGCCGCGCCGGGCGGCGTGGGCTTCGCGCGCGTCGGCGACCGCGAGCGCTTCGACGGGACCGGCCATGTTTCCCGCGTGTTCGACCTGGGCGCGGCGCCCTTCAACGCCGGCCCGGCCGCCTGGACGCTCGGGACGAGCTGGACCGTCCAGTTCTACTACCGCGACCTCGCGGGCGGCGGCAGCGGCCGCAACCTGTCGGACGCGGTGCGCGTGACCGTCTGTCCCTGACGCCGCCCGGTCCGCTCGAGGCGGGCCGCGCGCGCTCGACGCTCCGCGCCTCCCCGGCGCCCAGCGGACGCCCCGCCCCGCGCGGGGCGTCGTCACGTCCGGATCGGGCGAACGCCCGGTCCGCGAGGATCCGCCTCGGGCGCTATACTCTTCGCCCTCGAAATCACCGAATCGCCCTCTCCGCGGACCCCCCAGAGCGATGCAGACCTTGACCGCAGCGACCCCCAGCGAACTCTCCAAGAACTTCCACCACTGGAAGAAGACCGGCGACCTGATCGACCAGTGCATCGACCTGATGCTGAACCTGCGCCAGTCCGGCCACCCGGGCGGCTCGCGTTCGAAGGTCCCGATGCTCGTGTCGTTGACGCTCGGCTCGATGCGGTGGGACATCCGCCACCCCGAGGCGCCGTTCGGCGACCGCTTCGTGCTGGTCGCGGGTCACTGCAACCCGGCGATCTACGCGATGCTGGCGGTCTACAACGAGGCGCTGCGCATCCGCCACGAGCAGACGGGCGACGACCGCTACCTGGTGCCGAAGTTCGACGAGCGCGCGCTGGTCTGGGAGGACCTGCTGCAGCTGCGCCACAACGGCGGCCTGCCGGGCCACGCCGAGATGGAGGGCAAGACGCTCTTCTTCAAGTTCAACACCGGTCCGTCGGGCCACGGCGCGCCCGCCGCGCTGGGCGAAGCGATGGCGCTGAAGCACGCCGGCGCGGGCGAGGTGAAGGTGTTCGCGATGGAGGGCGAAGGCGGCCACTCCGCGGGCGTGCACCACGAGGTCAAGAACTCGGCCTACGGCCTGGGCCTCGACAACCTGATCTACGTCATGGACTGGAACGACCATGGCATCGACACCTTCGCCAACTCCGAGGTCGCGCACGGCGGACCGGAGGACTGGTTCCGCCCCTACGGCTGGCGCACCGCCGGCGCGGAGGACGGCGAGGACTTCGGCCAGCTCGCCGAGGCGATGTCGACGATCATCGGCGCGGAC
>JAUHYB010000676.1 GCA_030426745.1 bacterium | reverse complement strand
ACCGAGAACGGCGCCCCCGTCGTCGACAACCAGCGCTCGCAGACCGCCGGCCAGGGCGGCCCCGTCCTGCTGCAGGATCACCACCTCCTCGAGAAGCTCGCGCGCTTCAACCGCGAGCGGATCCCGGAGCGAGTCGTCCACGCGGTGGGCAGCGGGGCCTACGGGCGCTTCGTCGTCACGAACCCCGACCTGCCGCGCTGGACGAAGCTCGCGATGCTCGCCGAGGTCGGCAAGGAGACCGAGGTCTTCGTCCGCTTCTCGACCGTGGCCGCCTCGAGGGGCGGCCCCGACACCGCGCGCGACCCGCGCGGCTTCGCGGTCAAGTTCTACACGGAGGACGGCAACTGGGACGTGGTCGGCAACAACACGCCGATCTTCTTCATCCGCGACGGGATCAAGTTCCCCGACTTCATCCACTCGCAGAAGCACGACCCCTACACGAACCGGCAGGAGCCCGACAACGTGTGGGACTTCTTCAGCCACTCGCCCGAGGCGACCCACCAGTTCGTCTGGCTGTTCGGCGACCGCGGGATCCCGGCGAGCCTCCGCGAGATGGACGGCTTCGGCTCGCACACCTTCCAGTGGATCAACGCGGCCGGCGAGCGCTCGTGGGTGAAGCTCCACTTCAAGACCCAGCAGGGCATCCGCTGCCTCACCTCGGAGGAGGCGGCCGCGATCGGCGGCGCGGACCCGCAGGCCCACCAGCGTGACCTCTACGCGCACATCGAGCGCGGCGAGCACCCGAAGTGGACGCTCAAGGTCCAGGTGATGCCAGAGGCCGACGCGGCGACCTACCGCTTCAACCCGTTCGATCTCACCAAGGTCTGGCCCTACGAGGACTACCCGCTGATCGACGTCGGCGAGATGACCCTCGATCGGACGCCCGACAACTACTTCGCCGAGGTCGAGCAGTCGGCGTTCGACCCCGCGCACTTCGTCCCGGGCGTCGGGCCGTCGCCGGACAAGATGCTGCAGGCGCGCCTCTTCGCCTACGGCGACGCGCACCGGTATCGGCTCGGCATCAACCACACCGCGCTGCCCGTGAACGCGCCCAAGGCGGTGCCCGGCGGGGCGCGCAACTACGGGCGCGACGGCTTCATGGTGGTCGACAACGGCGGGCGCGGCGCGCCCAACTACGAGCCCAACAGCCGCGGCGGCCCGGTCCAGACGGACGCGGAGGAGGGCGAGCGCATCGAGGGCGGCGCGAGCGGGCGCTACGCCTACGCGCATCACGCGGAGGACGACGACTTCGCGCAGGCCGGGATGCTCTATCGCGTGATGGACGAGCCGGCGCGGCGGCGGCTGATCGACAACCTCGCGGCGAGCCTCGCCCAGGTCACGCTCCCCGGGGTCGTCGAGCGCTCCATCTCGTACTTCCATCGGGCCGACGCCGAGCTCGGCGAGCGCCTGACCGCGGCGGTCGCCGCGCGGAGGGCGGCGTGAGCGACGAGCTCGAGGCGAAGGTCGTCCTCGACGTGCTGCGGCGGGCGTTCGCCCACGCGCGGGCCGGCGAGACCGAGGCGCTCGTCGCGCTCCTCGACGCGGGGGTCGCGGTCGACCTCACCAACGACCGAGGCGACACCCTGCTGATGCTCGCCGCCTACCACGGGC
>JAUHYB010000675.1 GCA_030426745.1 bacterium | reverse complement strand
TCGTCGGCGTTCTGCTTCGGGATCGGCAGCGCGTTCGCGTCCTGCGGGTTCCCGGTGTTCACCGACACGAAGCCGCCCGACTGGATGATCCGGTCGAACGAGCTGCGGTCGACCGCGAGGTCGCGGATCACCGGGAACGCCTTGGCGCGGAACGGCTCGATGTAGATCGTGTCGCCGTCGCTGAACTTGCGCATGTGCAGCTGGCAGGTCGTGATCTCCGGGACCGGCCCGTGGACCTGCCCGTTGATGACGAGGCTGCACATGCCGCAGATGCCCTCGCGACAGTCGTGGTCGAACACGACCGGCTCGCGGCCCTCGTTCGTGAGCTGCTCGTTCAGGACGTCGAGCATCTCGAGGAACGACATGTCCGGGCTGACGTCGTTCAGGCGGTGGATCTCGAAGCGGCCCTCGTCCTGCGCGTCGCGTTGACGCCACACGTGCAAGGTCAGCTTCATCCCGGCGGTATCGTGTCCGGCGCTCATTTGTAGCTCCTCGTGGCGAGAGGCACGAACTCGTGCTCGATCGTCTCCTTGTGCAGCGTCTCGTCCTGGCCGACGCCGTTGAACTCCCACGCCGCGGCGTAGCTGAAGTTCTCGTCGTCGCGCTTGGCCTCGCCTTCCTCGGTCTGGTGTTCCTCGCGGAAGTGACCGCCGCACGACTCCTCGCGGTGCAGCGCGTCCTTGGCGAAGAGCTCGGCGAACTCGAGGAAGTCGGCGACGCGGCCGGCGTGCTCGAGCTGCTGGTTCATGTGGTCCGCGTCGCCGGTGACGCGCACGTCCTGCCAGTACTGCTCGCGCAGCGCGGCGATCTCGGACGCGGCTTGCTTCAAGCCTGCGGCGTTGCGGCCCATGCCGACCTTGTTCCACATGATCAGGCCGAGCTCCTTGTGGAAGGACTCGACGCTGCGGGAACCTTGGACGTCGAGCAGCTTGCGGTACTGCTCGCGCGCGGTGTTCTCCGCCTCGGCGAAGGCCGGGTGGTCGGTGTTCACCGCCTCCAGCTTCGTCCCGGCGAGCTGCGCGGTGATCGTCGACGGGATGACGAAGTAGCCGTCGGCCAGGCCCTGCATGAGCGCGCTCGCGCCCAGGCGGTTCGCGCCGTGGTCGGAGAAGTTCGCCTCGCCCAGCACGAACAGGCCCGGCACGGTCGACTGCAGGTTGTAGTCGACCCACAGGCCGCCCATCGTGTAGTGGACCGCCGGGTAGATCATCATCGGGACCGTGTAGGGGTCCTGACCGGTGATCATCTCGTACATCTGGAAGAGGTTGCCGTACTTCGCCTCGATGACGTCGCGGCCGTCGCGCGCGATCGCGTCGCGGAAGTCCAGGCACACGGCGGTCTTCGTCGAGCCGACGCCGTAGCCCGCGTCGCAGCGCTCCTTCGCGGCGCGTGACGCGACGTCACGCGGCACGAGGTTGCCGAAGCTCGGGTAGCGGCGCTCCAGGTAGTAGTCGCGATCCTCCTCGGGGATCTGCTCGATCGACCGCGTGTCGCTCGGGTTCTTCAGCGCCCAGACGCGGCCGTCGTTGCGCAAGCTCTCGCTCATCAACGTCAGCTTCGACTGGTAGTGGCCGGAGACCGGGATGCAGGTCGGGTGGATCTGCGTGTAGCACGGGTTCGC
>JAUHYB010000674.1 GCA_030426745.1 bacterium | reverse complement strand
CTGTGGCAGCACCTGTTCTGGTTCTACAGCCACCCGGCCGTGTACATCATGGTCGTGCCCGCCATGGGCCTCGCGTCCGACGTCATCGCGTCGCACGCGCGCAAGCCGATCTTCGGCTACAAGCCGATGGTCTACTCGATGGCGGCGATCGCGGGCCTGGGCTTCATCGTGTGGGGTCACCACATGTTCGCCTCGGGCATGAACCCCGCGCTCGGCATGACCTTCATGGTCTCGACGATCATGATCGCGCTGCCGTCCGCCGTGAAGGTGTTCAACTGGCTCGGCACCCTGTGGGGGTCGCGCATCCACCTGACGACGGCGATGCTGAACGCGATCGGCTTCGTCGCGATGTTCATCATCGGCGGTCTGTCGGGCATCTGGATGGCGGCGACGCCCGTCGACATCTACATCCACGACACCTACATCGTCGTGGCGCACTTCCACTACGTCGTGTTCGGCGGCTCGGTCTTCGCGATCTGGGCCGGCATCTACCACTGGTTCCCGAAGATGTTCGGGCGGGTGATGAACGAGACGCTGGGCAAGCTGCACTTCGTCGGCTCGTTCATCTTCACCAACGGCGTCTTCTACCTGATGCACCAGCTGGGCATCGCCGGCCTGATGCGCCGGACGGCGGACCCCTACGACTACGAGGCGTTCGCGCGCCTGCAGCCGCTGAACGAGATCATCTCCTACTGCGCGTTCGCGCTCTTCGCCTGGCAGCTGATCTTCGTCTACAACTTCTTCCACTCGATGTTCTGGGGGAAACGCGTCGGCCGGAACCCGTGGAAGGCGACGACGCTGGAGTGGGACGCGCCCTCGCCCCCCGGCCACGGCAACTTCGACCACGAGCTCGCCGTGCACTGCGGCCCGTACGAGTACGCGTCGCCGCTGGTCGAGGAGGACTACCTCCCGCAGTCGCGCGACCTGCAGGCGGAGGGCGCGAAGGCCTGACGCGCGCGCCGCGTCGCCCACGACCGCATGTCCGCTCCCGCGTCCCCTCGCTCGTCCTCCCGGACCGCGCACCGCCTGGCGCTCGCCACGGCGGCGTGCGCCGTGCTGCTGCTCCTGTTCGGCGGCACGGTGACCGGGATCGGCGCGGGCATGGCGGTGGACGGGTGGTGGATCGTCGACCGCGGCAAGGGCGACCACTTCCTGCTGTTCTATCCCGTCGCCGACTGGCTCCACAGCACGGGCAAGTTCTACGAGCACATGCACCGGTTGATCGGCGCGCTCGTGGGCTTCCTGGCGATCCTGACGCTGGTCTTCGCGTGGCGCCGTGACGGGCGCCGCGCCGCGGTCGTCGCCGCGACGGTCGCGCTGGTGATGATCATCGCGCAGGGCGCGCTGGGCGGCTTCCGCGTGCTGGAGAACAGCCCGCAGCTCGCCTTCCTGCACGGCGCCTTCGGCCAGCTGACCTTCGCGGTCATCGTCGCCGGCGCCGTCGTGCTGTCGCCGCGCTGGGTCGCGGCGGAGCGCCGCCCGTGCAAGCTCGCGACCTCGGTGCAGCGCCGCGCGGTCCTCGCGACGGTCGCCGTCTACGCCGCGATCGCGATGGGGGCGCTGTTGCGCCACGGCATGCGCCACGGCGGCACCTACCAGCCGCCGGTCGACACGCCCACCGCGCTCG
>JAUHYB010000673.1 GCA_030426745.1 bacterium | reverse complement strand
CGACCATCTGGATGCCGCGCCGCACCGACCCCATCGCCTCGGCCAGGTTCTTGCCGTTCTCACGCGTGACGATGGCGGCCAGCTCCTCGGCGCCGCGCTCCAGCCGTTCCTTCAGCGCGTACAAGGGCTGCACGCGGTCGACGACGGGCGTCCGGCGCCACTCCTCGAACGCGGCGCGCCCGGCCCGCGCGGCGGCGTCGATCTCCGCGTCGCCGCACAGGGGCACCTCGGCGATGACCTCTTCGGTCGCGGGGTTCAGCACGTCGAGCGCATCCTGCGCGTCGGCGGGGCTCCAGCGGCCCTCGATGTAGTTCTGCAGTCGCACGCGCGCTTCCTCCTGTGGAGCGGGGACCGAGCCCTGATGGTAGTGTCCGGCCGCACGCGTGCCGAGGCTTCCGTGCCGGCGGAAGGAGGAGGGGCCGCGGCGGGGTCGCCGCCCTGCTCCCGCCGATCCGTGTTCCAATGGCGGTCTCGCCGCTCGCCGCCCTCCCGCCGCAGGAGCCGTCATGACCCGCTCCCCGATCCGCTCGCTCGCTCGACTCGCGCTCGCCCACCTCGCCCTGTCCGCCTTGCTCGCCACGCCGGCCGCGGCGCAGTGCACCACCGACGACGCCTTCGAGGACAACGACGACTGCGCCTCGGCCGTCGTGCTGCCGACCGGCTTCTGGTCGGCGCTGAACGTCCATCCCTCGGGCAGCCCGCTCGGCCCGGACGCGGACTACTTCAAGCTGGAGGACGTGCCCCCCGGGCACTACGCGCACATCGAGACCATCGCGTTCTCCGGCTTCGGCGAGCTGTCGGTCACGGTGTTCGACGACGCTGCGTGCACGAGCGTCGTCGATCGGGACGACGTCCGGGACATCGAGAAGTGCTTGTACGCGGTGAACGCGACGGCCGCGCCGAAGGACTTCTGGGTCCTGTTCGAGAGCCACCCGCAGAACCCGTACGCGTGCGCGCGCTTCGACGTCAACCTGACCTACCTGCCGACGCCGTGCGCGGCCGTCCTGGACGACGCGTTCGAGCCGAACGACGCGTGCGGGGCGGCGGCGTTGCTCGACGACGGCCTCACGGCGCCGCTGACGATCACGAACGGGGACGTCGACTGCTTCGAAGTCGTCGTGCAGGACGGCGAGACGCTCTACGTCGACGCGTTCTACGGGGTCCCGTTCGGCACGCTCGACCTCGAGCTGTTCACGGACGTGACGTGCACGGTGTCCGCTCACGATCCGGCCTTCGACGGCTTCGGTCCGGGGGTGGAGTCGGTCGGCGTGACGAACGCCACGGGCGCGGCGCGGAGCTACTACCTGCGCGCCTCGTTCCCGTCGGGCGGGTGCGTCGAGTACCGGTTGTTCGTCCACCTCGGCGCCAGCGAGTGCCCGACCGCGGCGGGGGACGACGCGCTGGAGGAGAACGACGACTGCGGAGCGCCCGCGTGGATCGCGCCCGGCTCCCACGGCGCGCTGGTCGTGCGCGGCGACGACCCCGACTACTACAAGCTCACCGTGCCGGGCCTGGCGCGGCTTCGCCTGCAGCTCGACTACGCCCCGAACGACGCGGACGTCCGCGTCCGGGTGCTCGAAGCGAACTGCGGGCCCAACCTGTACGGCGCGGTCGGGTTCTTCGGCGAGC
>JAUHYB010000161.1 GCA_030426745.1 bacterium | reverse complement strand
GTCCCGCTCGCCCCCGGCTTCGAGGAGACCGAGGCCGTCGCCCTGATCGACACGCTGCGGCGCGCGGACCTGCGGGTCACGGTCGCCGGGCTCGCGGGGACGCGCGTCGAGGGCAGCCACGGGATCGCGGTCGAGGCGGACGCGGCGCTCGCCGACGTCGACCTCGCGGCGATCACCGACGTCGCGCTCCCCGGCGGGATGCCGGGCACGCGGCACCTGGCGGCGGACGAGCGCGTGCTCGACGTCGTGCGGCGGGTCCACGCGGCCGGCGGCGTGGTGGGGGCGGTGTGCGCGGCGCCGCTGGTGCTGCGGGCGGCCGGCGTGCTGGCGGGGCCGGCGACCTCGCACCCCAGCGTGCGCGAGGAGCTGGCGCTGGCCGACTACCGCGAGGACCGGGTGGTCGTGAACGGCCGCCAGATCACCGGGCGCGGGCCCGGGACGGCGCTCGAGTGGGCGCTGGAGCTGGTGCGGGAGCTGGCGGGGGAGGAGCGCGCCGCCGCGCTGGCGACGGCGATGCTGGTCCCGCGCTGATCCGCGCCGCGAGCGCGCCGCGCCGCCCTCCGCGCGCCCGCGTTGACAGCTTCCGCGGCCCCCTCGTACCCTCTTCGCCCCTCCGCTCGCCGCTCCCGGCCGGCGGCGCCCGATCGCCGCCCCCCGGCGCGAAACTCCCCCTCGCGCGCCGGATAGGAAGCGGACCCGACCCCATCCGCACGCCCCCCATGATCCGACTCTCCCTCGCGGGCACCGCCCTCGCCCTCCTGTTCTCCGCGACCGCCGCGGACGCCGACACGATCTACCTCGTGGACGGCAGCTCGATCACCGACGCCGAGGTCTCCGAGGAGACCTACGAGACGATCGAGTACCGCGTCGACGGCAAGCGCGACGACGTCGCCGCCTCGAAGGTGCTGCGCATCGAGTACGAGGAGAAGCCGCCGCTCGTCGACCGCGGCGACGACTCCGCGAGCTCCGGCGACGTCGAGGTGGCGATCGGCGACATCCAGACGTACGTCGACGGCCACTTCGCGAAGGGCGGCCCGGACCGCCGCTTCCCCTGGGCGCCGGCCTACGCGCTGTCGCGCCTGATCGAGCTGAACAACAGCGTCGGCGACATGGCGGGCGTGATCGCCGCCGCGGACCGGATGATCGCGAACGTCCCGGACGCGCGTCAGGTGCCGGACGCCTACCTGGCGAAGGCCGAGGCGCAGTTCCGCTCCGGCGACGGCGCGGGCGCGACGGCGACGCTGGGCGAGCTCGAGGCGCTGGCGCAGCGGGTCGGCCTGCCGCGTTCCTGGCAGCTCGAGGTGCAGCTCGGCCGCGTCGTCTACGACACCAGCAAGCAGGGCAAGGCGCGCCGCGACGCGCTGAAGACGGTCACCGTCGCCGCCGGCAGCGAGTTCCCGGTCGTCGCGAACCGCTCGAAGACCTTCTCCGCCGAGTCGCTGGTCGACGAGGAGAAGTACGGCGAGGCCGAGAGCGTCTTCCGCGAGGTCGTCGACTCCGGCAAGGCGGACCGCAAGACGCTGGCCGCCGCCTACACCGGCCTGGGCGACTGCCTGATGCAGCGCGGCCAGAAGGCCGACGGCGACGAGCAGGCGGAGCTGCTGAAGAGCGCGCTGCTGGCCTACATGCGCGTGGTCGTCGTCTACGAGGACCAGGTGCAGTACGTCCCGAAGGCGATGTTCTACGCCGCGCGCATCTTCGACCAGGGCACCGAGGAGCAGTCGAAGGACCGCGCCCAGCGCCTGTACCGCACGATCATGTTCCGCTACGAGGGCTCGCGCTGGGCCCGCGAGGCGAACGGCTTCAAGCGCTAGCCGGAACGCGCGAGCGAACCGCCGCGGGCGGCCCACTCCGACGAGGAGCGGGCCGCCCGCGCTGCGTTGCGGGGGGCCGCGCCGCGCGCCGCGTCGCGGTCCGCCGAAGCGCGCCGGGCGCGGGGCCTGGCGCGCGCGGGATTCCCCGCATCGCCGGACGGTGATCCGGCGCGCGACGATCCCCGATCGAGCGCGCGCGCGACCCGCCCCGGACGGCGGGGTCTCCTGGGGCACCGGCGGCGGCCGGACCGCGGTCCGGCTCGGCTCGCAAGGCCGCCGGGAGGAGCCCCGCATGAACGCCCCCCTCACCTCGCCCTGGAGCGGACTCGCCGAGCAACGTCAGATGCTCGTGCGCGTCCTGAACAAGCGCTGCGCCGACCGCTCGATCGTCGAGGACCTGGCGCACGACACCCTGCTGCGCGCCGCGCGCTACCGGCCGCGCGAGCTCGACGAGGACCGCCTGCCCGCGTGGCTGCGGCGCGTCGCGATGAACGTGCTGAACGACCACCTGCGCCGCGCGCACCGCTTGCCGCTGCGCGACGCGACCGAGGACGAGTGGATGGAGTGCGTAGAGGCGCGGGAGCGCGCGCCGGGGGAGGACCCGCGCGCGGGGTCGGTGTTCCGCGCGGGCGGCCTGATGCTGGAGTGCGAGGACGCGCTCCACCACGTCTACGAGGGCCTGCAGAGCCTGGGGGACCGCGACCGCGCGGCGATCGCCAGGGCCTGCGCCGAGGCGCCGGACGCGAGCGACGCCGCCGACGTCGATGGGGACGACGCCGCCCGCCGCGCCCGCGGCCGCCGCAAGGGGCGGTTGTTCCGCGCGCGGCGGCGCTTGCGCGAGAGCGTGGCGCGGTCGTTGCGCCGGCGCGAACACGCGGCGGGCGCCGCGCTCGCCTGCGGAGGTGCGTCGTGATCCGGCGCCTGGCGACGATCGCGTGCGTCGCGGCCTGCCTGGTCGCGGCGACGCCGGCGGGCGTGCCCAAGCAGGCGGACGCCGCGGCGCAGCTCGAGCACGCCGCGCACTGCCGGTCGCTCCTGCGCGGCAAGCGCGGCGAGGAGCGCGAGGCGTTCCGCGAGCGCGCCGTCGAGGCCTACCGCGCCGTGCACGTGCACTTCCCGCGCGCGCTGGCGCAGCGGGCGGAGGCGTCGTTCCGCGAGGGCGAGCTGCGCCGCGCGGGCGGCGACGCGGACGAGGCGCGCGCCGCCTTCGAGGCCGCGGCGCAACACGGCGCGGGCACCGAGTTCCGCGCGCGCGCGTGGATCGAGGTCGGCCACCTGTACCGGCGTTCGAAGCGCTACGTCGACGCGCTGGCGTCCTACGAGCGCGTGCTGCTGGACGAGGAGTCGGCGCCGACGCACCGCGACCGGGCGCTGCTGTGGCGCGCGCGCCTGCAGGCGCGGCTGGGCCGCGGGAAGGAGGCGCGCGCCAGCTGGGAGCGCGTCGCGCGCGACGGCTTCGACCCCTTCGACCGGCTGGAGGCCTTCGACGCGTGGGCGCTGAACCTGATCGCCGTCGATGACCTGGAGGGCGCGGCCGGCGTGCTGGGGTTGTGCAGCGAGCTGCTGGCCGAGCGCCTGGCCGAGGAGACGCGCACCGGCGAGCGCCTGCGCCGCGCGCACGCGCGCATGCCGTCGATCGCGCGGCTCGAGGCGGCGGTGGAGGCGCGGCGCAAGTTGCGCGAGCGCGAGCGCGAACAGGGCGGCAGCGCGATCCGCGTTCCGGACCGCGGCCCGGACCGTGGAGGGGCGTCGCTGTCCCTGCGGTGGTCGCCGACCTCGCGGGCAGCGGCCTCGGCGCTTCCGCTCTCGCGGCCGGCGCCCTCACCGCCCCTCGCCGGCGCGCGCGCCGCGCCGTGCGCGCCGCCGCGGACCGTCGCGAGCCGCGCGCGTCAGTTGCCGATGTTGCGGTAGGTGAAGCCCAACCGCTCGAGCACCTTGCGCGAGTAGATGTTCCGCCCGTCGAAGATGACCGGCTGCTTCAGCGCGTCGCGCACGGCCTCGAAGTCGGGGCGGCGGAACTCGTTCCACTCGGTGACCACGATGAGGGCGTCCGCGTCGGCGAGCGCCTTCATCGGGTTCTCCTCGTAGGCGATGCGGTCGCCCAAGTGGTGCGCGCGGGCCTCGTCGATCGCCTCGGGGTCGCAGGCGGTGATCGTCGCGCCGGCGCCCAGCAGGGCCTCGATCAGCACGATCGACGGCGCCTCGCGCATGTCGTCGGTGTTCGGCTTGAACGCCAGGCCCCAGACCGCGAAGTGCCGCCCGGTGAGGTCCTTGCCGAAGTGCTCGGTGACGTACTCGTACAGCACGCGCTTCTGCGCCTCGTTGACCGACTCGACCGCGTCGAGGATGCGGAACTCGTAGCCGCTCTCGGCCGCCGTGCGCGCCAGCGCCTTGACGTCCTTCGGGAAGCACGAGCCGCCGTAGCCGCAACCCGCGAAGAGGAAGCGCGAGCCGATGCGCTCGTCCGTGCCGATGCCCTTGCGGACGTGATCGATGTTCGCGCCGACGCGCTCGCAGATGTTCGCGATCTCGTTCATGAACGAGATCCGCGTGGCCAGCATCGCGTTCGCCGCGTACTTGGTCAGCTCCGCCGACTCCACGTCCATGTGGATGATCGGCTTGCCCGTGCGCACGAAGGGCGCGTAGAGCTCGTCCATGATCTCGGCCGCGCGCTGCGAACCCGACCCGATCACGACGCGGTCCGGCTTCAGGAAGTCGTCGATCGCCGCGCCTTCCTTCAGGAACTCCGGGTTGCTGACGACGTGGAAGTCGTGCTCGGTGTTCGCGGCGACGACCTCCGCGACCTTGCGCGCCGTCCCGACGGGCACCGTCGACTTGTCGACGATGACGGTGTAGTCGGACATGTGCTCCGCGATCGACTTCGCGGCGGACAGCACGTACTTCAGGTCGGCGCTGCCGTCCTCGCCGGGGGGCGTGCCGACGGCGATGAAGACGACCTGCGCGCGGTCGATGCCCTCCGCGTAGTCCGTCGTGAACGACAGGCGGCCGTCGTGGACGTTGCGGCGCAGCAGCTCTTCGAGCCCGGGCTCGTAGATCGGGACGATGCCGTCACGCAGCTTGTCGATCTTCTCCTGATCGACGTCGATGCAGATGACGTTGTTGCCACTCTCGGCGAAGCACGTGCCGGCCACGAGGCCGACGTAACCGGTGCCGACGACAGCGATGCGCATGGTGCTGGTTCCGGGTCTCGGGGCGAGCGGGTTCGGGGGAGCTCAGTGCCTCGCGACCCGGGAAGGCGGATCGCGGGGGCGGCGAGCTTAGGCTATCGTGGGCGCCGCGATCCCTTCGCGGGGCGATTAACTCAGCGGCTAGAGTGCCTCCCTTACAAGGAGGTGGTCGGGGGTTCGAATCCCTCATCGCCCACCACGCCGGCCGGCGCGGGCTCGACCAGGAAGGCCCGGTGGCCGTCCGCGAGGCGCGCGACGACGAGCGTGCCGCGGCGGCCGCCCTTGCGCGAGAAGCGCGCGGCGAGGGCCTCGGCGGAGTCCGCGTGGCCGCGCTTCTTGACCGTCAGGCGCCCGACGTCGTGCTCCGCGAGCAGGGCGCGCACGCGCTTCGCGTCGAGGGGCGCGGACCCCAGCACGGCGAACACGCGCAGGCCCGGCGCGGGCGCGGGGCGCGCGGCGCCGCCCAGGTAGGCGATCTCGGCGGCGAGCGGGCGCAGGCCGGCGGCGCGGGCGACGCGCTCGAGCTGGCCGGCGCGCAGGAGCGCGGGGTCGGGGTCGGCGATCCAGCGCACGTCGTGAGCCACGTGCGCGTCGCAGGGCGGCAGCGGCTCCCGCGGGCCCGCGACGCGCGCGTCGGCGCCGCCCGCGTCCAGGAGGCGCGCGCCGAACTCCTCGCGCCCCTCCGCGAGGTCGCCGAGCCACAGCACCGCCTCGACGAGCTCGCCGTCCAGGCTGACCCACTCCCACGCCGCGCGGCCGTCGCGCGGTCGCAGCTCGGGGTGCCGCGACGGATCCCAGGCGGGCGGCAGCTTGATCGCCGCGCCGCGGAAGGCCTCGGCGAGGTGCACGCAGCGCGCCAGCGTGGGCGACCACTCCGCGGGCGACATGCTGCGGCGCCCGTCGACGCGGCGGTCGGGGTCGACGAGCAACCAGTCGGCGCGCACGGCGGGGCGGTCGGCGTCCGCGACGACGACGCGCGGCGCGCAATCGGCCGCGACGAGGTTCGCGCGCGCGTAGGACGCGAGCCGCGCGTCGCGGTCCGCGGAGAGGACCGTCGCCCCCGCGACGGCGAGCTCCACGCTGTCCGCGCCCAGCCCGCAGGTCGCGTCCAGGACGAGGTCGCGTGAAGCGCGCGAGAGGATGTCGCGCGCGCGCGCGGCGGCGACGCGCTCCGGCGTCGCTTGCTCGAGGCCCTTGCGCGTCAGGTAGCGCAGGCGCCCCGCGGGGAAGCGCCGGCGTGCGCGATCGCGCAACTCGTGCAACTCCGCGGCCGCGCGACCGCGTTCGGGGCCCAGCGCGCGGCGCAGGCGCTCCGCGCGCGCGAGCGCGTCCAACCCGTCGGGGAGCGCCGCGAGAGCGCCCTCCACAACGTCGTCGGGCAGCCCCGGTTCAGGCGACGCGGCGCTCGGATCCATCGACGAGAATTGCGCTGGTATCGGGCGATCCGCGCCGATACGTTGACTCCTGTCGCGCGAACGGAGCGTGGGGATTCCGCACCGCCCCCGCGTCGCACCGTCGCGGACGACGCAGCGCCACACCGCGTCCGCGGGCCTGTAGGAGTCCGGGGAGGAGATGCATGAGCCGTATCCTTGTCATCGACGACGATCCTGGCAACCGACTCATCGTCAAGAGTCGGCTGGGTGACCAGGGCTACGACGTCGCGCTCGCGGAGACCGGCGCGGAAGGTCTGGTCGAAGCGCGTCGCGACTCGGTCGACCTCGTGCTGGTCACGGGTCCGCTCGGCTCGGGCATCGACGCGATCGAGGTCTGCCGCCGGCTGAAGTCGATGCCGGAGACCAGCGTCGTCCCGGTGCTGATCTACAACCAGAACCCCGCCTCGACGGAGGAGATGGGCCGCGCCTACGACTCGGGCTGCGACGCCTACGTCGCCAAGCCGTCGATGCCGGTGCTGGACCACGTCGTGCGCGTGCTGCTGCGCAGCCGTTCGTCGCACGCGGAGCTGCTGGACCAGAACCAGGTGCTCGAGCGCCAGAACCGCGCGCTCGTCGAACAAGCGCAGTGCCAGTCGGACCGCGAGGCGTCGCAGCGCCCCGGCGACCAGAGCCTCGCGCTGCGCCACCTCGCCGCCGGTCGTCCGGACGGCTTGATGCTGGTGGACGGCGAGGGCTTCGTGCGCCGCGCCGACCGCGGCGCGTGCGAGTTCTTCGGCAACCGCATCGAGGGCAAGAACCTGGGCAGCCTGGCGCCGGCCAGCGGCCTCGAGGCGTTCGTGCGCGACGCGCGCTCGGAGTCGCGCGAGGGCTTCCGCTTCGACCTGTCGGCGATCAGCGGCCGCTCGGCGCGCTCGCTGACGGCGGCGGTCGTGCCGCTCGTCACCACGCCCGGCGAGACGGCGCGCGGCTTGAAGGTCGTGCTGCTGCTCGACGTCGGCCGCCGGCGCATCGCGGCCGAGATGCTGCGCTCGTCGGAGCCCGGCATCCCGCGCCAGCAGCTCGGCGCGCTGCTCGACGCCGCGCACGAGGTGTACCACCGCTCGGCGCTGGTCGGCGACAGCGAGGCGATGCAGCACGCGCGCCGGCTGGTGCTGGAGTTCGGCAAGCACCCGCGCCCGGTCCTGATCGAGGGCTCGAAGGGCGTCGGCAAGCTGCGCCTGGCGCGCACCCTGCACTACAGCGGGCCGTTCTCCGGCGCGTTCCTGCAGCTGCGTTGCAGCGCGTTCGACGAGGCGGGCCTCGCGCACGAGCTGTTCGGCACGGCGAAGGACGCGGAGGGCGACGGCTCCGCCGCGCGCCCGGGCCTGCTGCACAAGGCCT
>JAUHYB010000672.1 GCA_030426745.1 bacterium | reverse complement strand
GCGCCCGACACGCCGAGCGCGTACGGCCCGTCCGTCCCGTTCGGGCGGAACAGGCGCCCGTCGCTGTAGTAGACGGCGGGCACGTGGCTGTGGCCGACGAAGCACACGTTGCGCTCCATCGCTTGGAAGTTCGCCTCCATCTTCGCCGTGTCGCGCACGTCGCGGGGCAGGAGGTACTCGCGCACGGGCTCGCGCGGGCCGCCGTGGGTGAACATCGCGACCTCGTCCGCGCCCTTGGGCTGGATCGAGTCCAGGTAGTCCCAGTAGGCGAAGCCCGCGTCGCGGTCGCCGCGCGAGAGCTCGTCGCGGGTCCACTCGATGGCGGCGCGCGCCTTCGGGTTGAAGTCCTCGGCGGAGTGGAGCAGCGCGTGCTCGTGGTTGCCGCGCAGGCACAGGCCGGGCTCGAGGGCCGACCCGTCCGCCGGGTCGACGGCGCCCGACTCGGCGCACATCCGCATCACCACGTCCAGGCACTCGCGCGGGTGCGACCCGTACCCGACCACGTCGCCGAGGCACACGTACCGCCGCGCCCCGCGGGCGCGCGCGTCGGCCAGGGCGACCTCCAGGGCCGGCACGTTGCCGTGCAGGTCGGAGAGGATGGCGGTGAGGGGGTAGGTCACGGGGCTTCGGTGGGAAAGCGGGCGGAGGATTATCGGGGCGCCCCTCCCCCGCGGCAAGCGCCGAGCGCGTTCCCTGGGCCGCCGCGCGCGTCGCGACGGCGATCTCCGCCGCGGACGCGCCGTCAGCGCGCGAACGCGAGCGGCAGGAGCCCCAGCGCCACCGCGATCGCCGCGACGGCGAGGGGCCCGAAGCCGCGGCGCTGCAGCACGTGCGCGAGGTGCCGCCGGTCCCCCGCCCAGGGCGCGTGCCCCGCGGCGATCCGCACGGCGACGACGCGGACCAGGTCGAGCGCGGGAAGGACCGCGAGCGGCCAGGCGGCCGGCTCGACCAGCACCGCCACGCCCAGGAGGTGGCTGCCGCCGTCGCCGAGGTAGGCGCGCGGCTCGCCCGCCCGCCGCAGCAGGAGGTTCCACGGCAGGAACCCCAGCACCGCGCCGCAGGCCGGCGACGCGACCGCGGCGAAGCCGACGCCGGCGAGCCCGGCCGCGGTCCCGTCCGCGTGGTCCCAGGTGTTCCAGACGTTGCACGCGACGGCCGCGGCGAGCGCCCCCAGCGCGGACCAGCCGGCGGCCTCGAGCGCGGGCAGCGCGCTCCACGTCGGCCAGGCGAGCAGGAGCCCGGCGACGAGCTGCCCGGCGAGCTTCGCGCGCGGCGACAGCCCGGCGCGGCGCGCGTCGTCCACGACGCCGACGACCAGCGCGGCGCACAGCGCGGTCGTCACCGACGCGGGGCTCGCGAACCACGCGGGCAACGCGCGCGCCGCGTCGGTGCCGGGCACGCCGGTCGCCAGCCACGCGAGCAGGATCGCGACGCCCCCCACCGGCGGCACGGCGCGGCGCTGCGTCTTGCGCGCGCCGTCCGCCGCGTCGCCGAAGCCGACGCGCTCGGCGACGACGGCGAACGCGATGGTCGCGACGAACGCGACCGCCGCCGCGACGCCGACCTGCGACGCGCTCACGGCGCCGCGTCCGCGTAGAGGCCGAGCTCCGCGATCCGCGCGGCCACGCGCG
>JAUHYB010000671.1 GCA_030426745.1 bacterium | reverse complement strand
ACGGGCACCGCGGGGAGGTCCCAGACCACCTCCGCGTAGTCGCCGTCCGGCGTGTCGATCGACAGGATCACGAACCAGTCGCCGCCCATCGTGAACTCGAAGGGCGTGCGATACAGGCCCGGTTCGACCTCTTCCGCGGTGCGCAGCACGGGCACCATGCCCGCGTGGTTCATGTTGCCTTCGATGTCGACGCGCGCGCCGGTCATCGGTGCGCCGGCGGCGTCGAACACGCGCACGCTGCACGTCGTGTCGCCGACCACGGCGGGCGGGTCGAAGACGAGTTCGGTCGTGACGCCGGCGGAGTCCGCGCCCGCCCCGCCGCACGCCGTCAGCGAACCGACGGCGAGCAGCGCGGCGATGGCGGAACCGCGGCGCACGAGTCCTCCCGCGCGCGACGGCGAGGTCGCGCGGGGAGCGTCGTGGACGCGCATCGGATCAGCTCGCGGCGTGCGCGCGCTTCTTCGACTTCTTCGGCGTCCAGCGGCAGCCGCAGGAGGCGTGCGCCTCTTCGCCGGCCGGCGGGAACATGTGGTAGTACATCGCGATCACCATCGGGATGAACACCACCGTGTTGTAGAAGAGGTGCAGCTCGACGCGGGGGACCCACAGCTGCACGATGCTGACGGGCACCGGCTTGTCGAAGAGGTTCGTCCCGGCGATCGCCTGGCCCTGGAGCAGCGCGTGCTCGATGTGGTGCCAGAACTGGATCCAGAACGAGATCATCCACCAGACCTTCGAGCGGCCGACGAAGCCCTTCCGGAGGATCCACAGGCCGATCAGCATCGTGATCGCGTAGCCGTAGTGGAGGGCTTCGCTCTTCACGATCCACGGGAAGAACTGGCCGAGGATGCCGCGCGAGTCGGGCACGGCCCAGCCCAGGACGTAGATCTGGAAGGCCTGGACGAGGTGCTCGGCCCAGTGGGCGAGCACGATGAACATGTAGAGCTGGAGCGCGGGCTTGTGCCATTCCTCGTTGATCTTCTCGAGGAAGCCGTGCGACTCCGGGGCGGTCGTGGAACAGACCGCGGCGGACGTGTGTTCGGACATGGTTCGATGCCGGCGATACACCGGCGGCTCAGGGGTACGTGGAGTTCGCGCGTCCGCTCCGCGAAGTCCACGGAGCCGGCGCACGGGAAGCTAGAAGGGGGCCGCTCGAACGGCGCTCGTCTCGGAGCGCGGGAGCGGCTACTGGCAGGTCCTTCTCACCGACGAGAAGAGCCCTGCACGAACGACGAGAGCGTCGTGCAGGGCTCGCTCGCGGAGCCTCCCTGCCGATCGCTTCGACGCGGATTCCAGGTCTCGATGGAGGGGCGTTCCTCACCGAGTCGAGGTCCAGCGGCGAAGCGCTCGGCGCGCCGGCTGGACCCTTCGAAGGGTGGGATCGCGGAGAAGGATCGAGAGCTGTAGACCTCGAGTTTCCACATGGTGGTTGCCTCTGTGGGCGGTTGCGTGGGCGGACGCCGTCGCCGACGGCGACGCGGGACGTCCAAGGGGAGCGTACCCCGACAGGACGAATCCCGCAGGGGGGTTGGCGGTCGGGCCGCCGGAGCCGTAGGGGAAAGTACCGAGCCGGGCTCGTTTTTTCACCGCGCCCCGGCCCCCGGCGCGGCCCGGAGGGCCGCGCCGGGGGCCGGGG
>JAUHYB010000670.1 GCA_030426745.1 bacterium | reverse complement strand
GGCGGCTCGAGCAGCTCGGGGTCGAGGGCGTCCAGCGCCCCCTGCAGCGCCGCGAGGCGCTCTTCGTCGCCCGCGTCGATCAGCCGCGCCTTCAGCATCTTCGCCGTCATGATCGGCGTGAAGCCGAGCCCGTCCTGCGTCGCGGCCGACGCCGGGCGACGCGTGAGCGACGAGAGCAAGAGGTCGGTCGCGCTCGCCAGGTCCTCGCGCTGCAGCGCCAGGCGCGCCAGGCCCGCCTCGGCGAGCGCGGCGTAGTGGTCGCAGGACTCGCGGTCCGACGGGTGCTGGTCGCGGTTGCGCTCGAAGCGCCGGATCGCGCGGCCGTACGACAGCACCGCCTCGTCGAACTCGCCGCGGCGGCGCCAGTGCTCGGCGGCGACCAGCGACGCGTAACCCGCGAACCAGCGCAGGTGGGTCGGCGCGGCCTCGGCGTCGGCCTGCTCGCGCTCCTCGGCGCGCGCGAGGCGTTGCGCGTACTCGCGCTCCAGCCCGCCCGGGCCGTCCTCCCACAGCACGCGCGCGCGCAGGCGCTCGTGCAGCACCGGGGAGTCGGGGAAGCGCTCGAAGGCGTCGTCCAGCACCTCGTTCGCGCGCGGCGTCGCGCCGATCCAGCGCAGGAAGTCGTAGTGCTCGACCAGCACGCTCTCGTCGGTCACCTCGCCCTGCACGAGGATCGCGTACGCGCCGTTCACGTCGGACAGCCACTCCGGCGGCCACTCCTGGTCCCGGCGGTAGGCGCGCTGGATCGAGCGCCGACGCGAGTCCGCGAACAGGCGCAGCACGCGGTTCAGCGTGTGCGGGTCGAGCGACTGCGCCGGCAGGTCGTCGCCCTCCGAGAGCAGCAGGCCGCCTTCGACCGCGCGGATGGCGCGGAACGACGCGGTGCCGCGGTCGCCCAGGAAGTCGGACGCGACGGCGATGACGGCGTCGACGCGCGGGCCCGTCACCTCGAGCGCCTCGGCGTCCGACGCGGCGCGCAGCGCGTCGCGCATCCACAGCTCGACGTACGGGTCGCGCGGCGACGCGTTCGCGCGCGCCACCAGCGCCTCGGCCAGCTCCAGCTTCGCCGCGCCGCCGCCCTCGGGCGACTCCGCGGTCGCGGCGGCGCGCTCCAGCGCGCCGAGGTCGTTCCGCGCGGCGTTGCGCTCGTACTCGCGCGCGACGGTCTCCAGCCGCGTGGTGTCGATCAACGGCGACTGCACGGGCAGGCCCTGGTGCAGCGCCAGCAGCGTGCGCGCGCGCTTCGACGTCTCGGCGAGGCGCGCGACGGCTTGCAGCAGCACCTGCCGCTCGGACTCCGGCAGCGGGGTCTTCAGCGCCTCCGCCATCAGGTCCAGCGCGCCCTCGGTCTCGCACTGCGCCAGCGCGCGGCGGGCGAGCGCGGACATCTCCAGGTCGAGCCCGAAGATCGCCGAGCGCAGCACCTCGGTCTGGTCGACGACGTGGTGCTCGGCGAGGCGCCGCAGGATCAGGCGGCGCACCTCGGCGTCGCCGGTGCGGTAGATCGTCTCGAGCTGCTCGCGGTCCGCGACGTCGGCGCTGGACGCCAGGCCCTCGATGGAGCGCTCGCGCTGCGGCGTCGGCTCGGGCCACCCCTCGACGCCCTTCTCGTAGGCCGTGAACACGGTCTGCGTGTCCCA
>JAUHYB010000160.1 GCA_030426745.1 bacterium | reverse complement strand
GCTCTTGCGGCAGGTAGATCAGCGGCGCGCCGCCCGGCGCGACGTAACGCACGCCGCCCGTCAGCGGGTCGCCGGCCGGCGCCTCGACGGTGACGTCGCCCAGCGCGTCCTCGTGGATCCAGCACCCACCGACCAGCTCGAGCCGCACCGCGTCGGGGTACGCCCGGATCGTCTCGCCGGCGTGGTCGACCTTGGCGCAGCCGCCCTCCGCCAGCACGACCGGCCACACGCCGGACCACACGCCGTCGTTCAGCTGCACGTCGCCGGTCGGGCGCATGTCGACCCACGGCATCGATCCCAGGCGCTCGCCCGACGCGTAGTGCCACCACGCGCCGACCTCGTCCAGCGCGAACACGTGACCCTGCAGCGTCGGCACGAAGCGCTCGTAGGCCGCCGACGGGATTGAGTAGCGCGCGTCGTCGCCGATCACGACGAACTCCGGCGACGCCTCCTCGCGCTGGATGCCGACGTAGAGCCAGCCGTCGGGCCCGTTCAGGACCAGGTCCTCCTCCTGCACCCCCTCGGGCAACTCGGGTTGCGTGGAGTGCGAGGTGGACGAGCAGGAGGCGGCGAACATGAGCAGCGGGAGCAGGGCGGTGCGCGACATGGATCGGGGGTGCGGGGTCTCGGGGCGGCGCGGAGCTTAAGGGGTGGGGCCGTGGACGTCGCCGCAGATCCACTCGACGCCGTTCCCGTCGGGGTCGAGGACCTCGAACAGCCACGCCTCGCGGCCGTCGAGCTTGGTCGGCGGGTTCTCGATCCGCGCGCCGATCGCCCGGGCGGCGGCGGCGCGCTCCTCGATCTCCTCCCGGGAGTCGACGACGAAGCCCAGGTGTTCCGAGCTGCGGGTCTGGCGCGGGACGAAGCGGTGGAACAGCCGCAGCAGCCAGCCGACGCGCCGCGGGTGCAGCAGCACCAGGGTGAAGTCGTCCTGCCCGACCGGCCGCAGGGACGCGATCTCGGTCCGCCAGCGGTCCCGGTGTCGCTCGCGACCGACCAGCGTCGCGGGCAGCATCGCCTCGTAGAAGGCGACGGAGCGGTCGAGGTCGGCCACCCGGAAGGCGGCGTGGTCGAGGCGGGTCATCGGGGGAGTATACGGGCGCCCTCGATTCCGGAACGCTGTGTCTCGGGATCGCGAGCCTGTACTCTGCGCGGGGGGGCAACGCAGGTGAACGATCGTTATGCAGAGGTCGCGACGCCGGAGTCCGTCGCCGGCGCCGCGGCCGAAGTCGGGGCCGGCGCGGACGACGTGCTGGCCGTGCTGATCGCGGAGACGGACCGGCCGGACCTGGACCAGGTCGTGCGCGCGCTGCGCCGGGTGGACGTCCCCTTCTTCGGCGGCGTGTTCCCCGGCGTCGTGCACGGCGGGCGCGCTCACGACCGCGGCGCGGTGGTCGTGCGGATGCCGTCGCACCACGCGCCGGCGCTGGTGACGGGGCTCGACCGCGAGGACTTCGTCGTCCCCCACCTGGACGGACAGGCGCGCCGCGACCCGGGCAGCCAGACGGCGATCGTGCTGATCGACGGGCTGGCCGCGAACGTGTCGCGCTTCCTGTCGGAGATGTTCTCGCGGCTCGGCAACCGCGTGAACTACATCGGCGGCGGCGCGGGCACGCTGGACCTGGTGCAGCGGCCGTGCGTGTTCACGGCGGAGGGCGTCTATCAGGACGCCGCCGTCGTCGCGGTGGTCGACCAGCGCAGCACGCTGGGCGTACGGCACGGCTGGTCGCGCCTGGAGGGCCCGATCGTGGCGACGCGCGCGTCGGGGAACCGCATCCAGGAGCTGAACTGGCGCAACGCGTTCGAGGTCTACCGCGACGCCCTCGCGGACCACGTCGACGATGAGATCACGCGCGAGAACCTGTTCGACATCACCAAGTCGTTCCCCTTCGGCATCCACCGCGAGGGCCAGGAGGACGTGGTGCGCGACCCCGTGGCCGTCGGCGACGACGGCGAGCTGGTCTGCGTCGGCGAGGTGCCCGAGAACGCGGTCCTGAACGTGATGCGCGGCGACCACGAGTCGCTGCTGGCCGCCGCGGCGCAGGCCGCCGAGGAGAGCTTGCCGGCGGACGCGGGGAACCTGCGCAGCGCGCTGCTCGTCGACTGCGTGTCGCGCACGATCTTCCTGGGCGACCGCTTCGACGACGAGCTGGCCGTCGTGCGCGAGCGGATCGCGCGGCTCGACCCCGACCTGCCGCTGTGGGGCATCCTGAGCCTCGGCGAGATCTCGTCGCACGGCTCCGGCTACGTCGACTTCTTCAACAAGACCATCGTGAGCGCGGTGTTGCATGACGGACGGGAGTAACGACGCCGGGGTGCTCCAGGACCTCTCGGTCCTGTACGAGCTGTCGCTGTCCGTCGGTCGCTCGATCGACCTGGACGAGAACTGCGGGCACTTCCTGCGCACGCTGATGGCGCGGAAGAACCTGGACTTCGGCGCCGTGTGGTTGCGCGACCGCTACGTCAGCGGCGCCGAGGACGGCACCGACCTGGTGCAGGTGTTCGCGACGCCGGACTTCCGCGCGCCCGAGCGGCGCATCCCGTCGAGCCACGCGATGGTCCACCGCGCGGAGGAGGAGCCGATCTTCTCCGTCAGCGCCGGCGGACCGGGCTACGCGGAGATCGCGACGGAGACCGGCGCCGAGCGCGGCACCTACGCGGTGTTCCGCCTGGGCCACCTGGGCCTGCTCAAGCTGTACTCGAGCGCGCGCACCGCGCCCTTCCCGGACCTCGAGCTGAACAAGCTGCGCAACGTCGTCGACAAGTTCACCGTGTCGATCGCCGGCTGCCTCGACCACGCGCGGGTGCGCGCCGCGGAGCAGCGGCGGCGCGAGCTGGAGCTGCAGATGCTGCACGCGCAGAAGCTGGAGAGCCTGGGCCTGCTCGCCGGCGGCGTCGCGCACGACTTCAACAACCTGCTGACCGCGATCCTGGGCAACGCGGAGCTCGCGCGGATGGAGCTGTACTCGCACCCCGCGCAGGAGCACGTCGACAACATCGTCGGCGCGGCCTCGCGCGCGGCCGAGCTGTCATCGCAGCTGCTGGCGTACTCCGGCGGCGCGCCGCTGGTCAGCGGTCCGCTGGACCTGAACGACGTCGTCCAGGAGATGGTGCGCCTGTCCGCGGTGACGATGTCGAAGAAGGCGCGGCTCACCTGCGCGCTGTTCGACGACCTGCCGCCCGTCGAGGGCGACGCGGGGCAGCTGCGACAGGTCGTGATGAACCTGATGACGAACGCGTCGGAGTCGCTCGAGGGCGAGGCCGGCGACGTCGAGCTCAGGACCGGCTTGCTGTCGGTCGACGCGGAGGCACTCGCGCAGTACGAGCTGGGCGACGAGCGCGAACCCGGCGACTACGTGCACCTGGACGTCGTGGACACCGGGTGCGGCATGGACGTCGTGACGCGCCAGCGCATCTTCGACCCCTTCTTCACGACGAAGTTCACCGGGCGCGGACTGGGCCTGGCCGCGCTGCTGGGCATCGTGCGCGGCCACGGCGGCGCGATCCGCGTGCGGTCGCGGCTGGGCGAGGGCACGCGGGTCCGCGTGCTGCTGCCCGTCTCGGACGGCGCGCCGCGAGCCGAGGCGCCGGAGGCCGCCGCCCCCGCGGCGACGCGCAGCGAGGGCACGGTGCTGATCGTCGACGACGAGGACGCGGTGCGCCTGCTCCTGGCGCGCGTCGTGTCGCGCATGGGGTTCCAGGTGTTGACGGCGCGCGACGGCGGCGAGGCCGTCGAGGTGCACCGCGAGAACCCGGGCTGCATCGACCTGACGCTGCTGGACCTGACCATGCCGGTGATGAGCGGCGACGAGGCGTACGAGGTGATCCTGGAGATCGACCCGAGCGCCCGCGTCGTGCTGTGCAGCGGCTACAGCGAGTCCTGCGCGCACGAGCGCTTCGCCCACCGCACGCCCGACGCCTTCCTCGAGAAGCCGTTCCGCATCGCCGACGTCCAGCAGACGATCGGCGAGGTGTTGGCGCGGCGGCGCGACTGAATCGCCGGCACGGACGCCGTGCGCGTCGCACCGACGCCGAAGTACCGTGCCGTAACGGAGTACCGTGCCGTAACTGATTGTCCCGCGCTGTCGGTGGCGCAGTGCCGGCGGGAGCCGGCCTGCGCCACCGACAGCGCGGGACAATCAGTTACGGCACGGTACTCAGATCATGTGCGTGACGCCCAGCAGTTCGTACAGGCGGTTCTTCACCCGACCGTACTCGGGGCTGCCGATGTCGCGCGGGTGCGGCATGTCGACCTCGACGATGTCCGCGATGCGGCCGGGGCGCGCGCTGAACACGACGACGCGTTCGGCGAGTTGCATCGCCTCGTCCACGTCGTGCGTGACGAACAGGATCGTCGGGTTGCGCTCGTTCCAGATGCGCAGCAGCTCCGACCGCAGCGTCAGGCGCGTCAGGGAGTCCAGCGCGCCGAACGGCTCGTCCATGTAGATGACGTCGGGCGAGACGGCGAGCGCGCGCGCCACCTCGACGCGCTGCTTCATGCCGCCCGACAGCTCCATCGGGTAGGCGCGCTCGAAGCCCTTCAGGCCGACCAGCTCGATGACCTCGTCGACGATGCGGTGGCGATCCTCCTTGGACCGGTCGCGCACGCCCAGCACGACGTTGTCCCACACCGAGGCCCACGGGAAGATCCCGTACTCCTGGAACACGAAGACGCGCTTGGGGTTCGGTCCGGTGACCTCCTCGCCGTCGATGCTGACGCGGCCGTCGGTCGGGCGCTCGAAGCCGCCCGCGATGTTCAGCAGCGTCGACTTGCCGCAGCCCGACGGGCCCAGCAGGCAGACGAACTCGCCCTCCGCGACGGTCAGGTCGACGTCCTGCAGGACCTGCAGCGGCTCGCCCTTCTTGTCGAAGACCTTCGAGACGCCTTCGAAGACGACCTTCGGGTCGCCGGATCGGCTCGGAACGCTCATCGCTGCGAATACCCCCAACGGACCTCGTCGAAGCGCTCGAGGCGCCGGATCAGGAAGTCGAGCAGGATGCCGATCAGGCCGATCAGGATCATCGTCGCCACGACCAGGTCGTAGCGGCTGCCCGCGTTGCGTGCGTCGTTGATCAGGTAACCGAGGCCGGTCTCCATGCCGACCATCTCCGCAGCCACGATCACGAGCCACGCGACGCCCAGCGCGATGCGCAGGCTGGTGATGATCTGCGGCAGCGCGGCGGGCAGCACGACGCGGCGGAACAGCTCCAGCCCTTGCACGCCGAAGTTCATCGCCGAGCGCTGGTGCACCAGCGAGATGTTCCGCACCGCCGCCATCGTGCCGACCGTGATCGGGAAGAACGACGACAGGAAGATCAGGAACACGCCGGCGCCGTCACCGATGCCGAACCACAGGATGGCGATCGGGATCCACGCGATGGGCGAGATCGGGCGCAAGCCCTGGATGATCGGGTTCAGCGCGCGGAAGGTGCGCGTGGACCAGCCGACGACGAGGCCCAGCGGAACGCCGACGCCCGTCGCGAGCAGGAAGCCCCAGGTGACGCGGAACAGGCTGGCCGTCGCGTCACCCCACAGGCGCTGGCTCTCGATCAGCTCGCCGAACGCGAGCACCGTGTCCAGCGGCGACGGGAACACCTCGGTGCCGGTCAGCACGCAGGCGGCGTCCCACATGGCGACGAGGATCGCGGCGACGGCGATCGGCAGCACCCAGTTCTGCGCGCCCTTCGGCAGGCGGCCGGCGGCCAGCAGGACCGCGACGGAGACGACGAGCGTGGCGACGGCGAAGGTCACTGCGAGTCCTCCCCGCCGCCGCGCGGCAGGCGCTCGAGCGCCCACGGTTCCTTCGACGCCTGCAGCGCGAAGCGGTCGTCGGCGTACTCCTCGAACGCGACCTCGCGCGACAGCACGCCGATCTCGGCGGCCAGGCGCATGATCTCGTCGAAGTCGTCGCGCAGCGGCGTCAGGCGCGAGTACTTCACGCGATCGACCGGCTTGCTCAGCACGAACTTCAGCAGCTCCGGCGGCTGGAAGTAGTAGTTCTTCGCCGCGATCTCCGCCGCGTCCATGCGGTTCTCCATGCTCTCGTCCAGCCACATGCCGGACTTGGCGATGCCGGACACGAGTTCCTGGATCAGCTCGGGGCGTTCCTCGATCAGGTCGTCGCGCACGACGAGCACGCAGGAGATGAAGTCCTCCCAGATGTCCTTCGTGTGGTAGAGCACGCGGCCGAAGCCGTCGACCTCCGCCTTGGCGGCGAAGGGCTCGCCGACGATGTACGCGTCGATCGATCCCGACTGCAGCGCGACGGGGTGCTCCGGCGGCGGCAGCTCACGCAGGTCGATCGAGTCGAAGTCCATGTTCCACTCCCGCATCATGCGGTGGAGCAGCACGTTCTGGTTCGCGTAGCGCGACGGGATGGCCACCGTCTTGCCGGCCAGGTCGCCGAAGTCGTGGATGTCCGAGTCCTTGCCGACGATGATCGCCGTGCCGTCACGGTGCCCCAGGTAGACGACCTTGATCGGGATGCCGTCGGCGACGAGTTGCATCGCCATCGGCGCCAGGATGAACACCCCGCCGATCTCCTTCGCGATGATCGCCTCCTTCACGGTCGGCCAGTCCGTGAACTTGCGCGACCGGAACATCGTCCCTTCCTCCGAGTGCTTGGTCACCCAACTGGTGACCGGGCAGGTGAGGTGTCATGTCACCGGCAGGAAGCCGACGATCAGCTCCTGCCGCTTCGCTCCGCGCATCACCTGCACTTCGTCGACCAGGCGACCCCAGCCGATGTTCAACGTGACGTGGACGACCGAGATCAGGAGCGTCCACAGGAGCGCGCCGAAGAGGACCTTGCGCTTCACGCGGCGGCTCCTCGGGCGAAGCCCGGAAGCGACTCGACCCGCGCGTCCGCGAACGAGGCGGGACGCACGGGCCGGAGGGCGCACGCGGGCGGAACGGGGGCGCGGTCGGCTGGAGCGCCGGCGCTGAGCGAGCGGCGGCAGTAGACGGACAGGCGGAACATGGCGCGTTCGTGCGGGGGGGTGCGGGAAGCGCGCGGCGGGAGGCCGGCGGCGCGAGATCCTAGCACGTCATCGGCACGGCGAACGCTCGCCCGGAGGCCGGAACCGGCGCTTTCCGGGACCTTCCCGCCGCCGGCGCCGACCGCCCGCGCGACCGCCTCCGCCCGCGCCTCAGAGCAGGAAGTGCCGCCCCATCAGGTACGCGACGATCACGACCATCGCCAACGCGTCCACGACGAGCCCCGCCCGCACGAACCGCCCGATCGAGATCCGCTCCGTCCCGAAGACGATCGCGTTCGGCGGCGTCCCCGCGGGCATCGCGAAGCCCGTCGTGCAGGTCAACGCGCTCGCCAGCATCAGCACTTCCGGCGGGAACCGGTCCGGCCCCAGCACGGTGGACACGCCGAACAGCACGGGCAGCAGGATGTTCGCGCTGGCGGTGTTGCTGGCGAACTCGGTGACCAGCATCGACACCAGCACGACCGCGCAGACCATCGTGAGCAGCAGCACGCCGTCGCCCCACCCGAGCCGGCCGAAGCCTTCCAGCTGGGCGCCGATCCAGACCGTCAGGCCCGACGACTCGAACGCGCCGGAGATCGCGAAGCCCGCGCCGAGGAGGATCAGGACGCCCCACGGCAGCCGCGGCGCGACGCTCCAGTCGAGGACCCGGCCGCCGCCCCGCCGCGGCACCAGGAACAGCACGATCGACGCCGCGATCGCGACCGTCGAGTCGCGCAGCTGCAGGCCGTGGTCCTCCAGCCGGCTGCCCCAGCCGCGGATCGCGCCCAGGTCGCCGCGCGTGATCCACAACCCCGCCGCCGCCAGGAACACCAGCATCACCACGATCTGGTCGCCGCGCAGCGCCG
>JAUHYB010000669.1 GCA_030426745.1 bacterium | reverse complement strand
CGAGACGGAGCGTCGCATCACCTACGCGGAGGCCGCGCGCGCCGTGCTGCTGCGGCTGCACTTCACGCAGAAGACGGTCGACATGAGCCTGCGCGTCGTCGCGCCGCTCGACTAGCGGGCGACAACTAGCGGGCGTTGGCTCGCGGGCGACGGCCCCCCGGCAGCGGGCGCGGCCTCCCGGACGCGAAGAGCGGCCGCGATCTCGTCGATCGCGGCCGCTCTCCATGGATGGTGCCCGGAACTGGAGTCGAACCAGCACGGGGTATTACCCCACAAGATCCTTAGTCTTGCGCGTCTGCCAATTCCGCCACCCGGGCACGTGTTCGGGCTGCTTCGGCCCCGAAGGGCCGGACCCTCTCGGGCCGGCAGGGCGGCGGATTGTAGCGGCTCGCCTCCGGGGGGCAAGGCCGGAGGGACAAGAACGGCGGGCCGCGGGCGCGCGCGCGCACCGCTCGATCGGGGCGCTCGGCGCGCGGTCCGATCGCGCCTCGCCGCGGAGGCGCATCGTTCCGCCGCGCGCGTCCCACCGAGGCGCGCGACGGGCCCGAGTCGAGAGCCGGCGCGACGGGAGCTCGCGCAGAGCCCGCGCGACGGGAACCCGCGACGGGAGCGTGCGCGAGGACGGCGCGCGAGGACGGCGACGCGCCGCGCCGCGCGCCGGGGGAGCGCGATGGGACGTCGGGAGACCGCGTCGCGCGAACCGCGGGCCGCGACTTCGCGCGCGCGGCCGACGCCGGCCCGCCTCCGTCCGCTATCCTCCCCGTCCGTCGCCGCTTCAGCGCGCGCCCGTTCCCCGCACCCCGAATCCCGCTCCCGCACCATGTCCCAACTCGTCGGCAACGCCCTGATCGGTCAGTCCGGTGGTCCCACCTGCGTCATCAACGAGAGCCTCGTCGGCGTGATCGAGGCCTGCGTCGCCTCGGACGCCGTCAAGAACGTGTACGGCGCCGTGCACGGCATCCAGGGCGTGCTCGACGAGCGGCTGATCGACCTCGGTCGCGAGTCGCAGGAGACGCTCGAGGCCGTGGCGAAGACGCCTTGCGCGGCGCTGCGCTCGGTGCGCAAGAAGCCGACGCGCGAGGAGTGCGAGAAGGTGCTGCAGGTCCTGAAGAAGCACGACGTGCGCTACTTCTTCTACGTCGGCGGCAACGACTCGGCGGAGACCGCGCACATCCTGAACGAGATCGCCGTGGCCGAGGGCTACGAGGTGCGCCTCTTCCACGTGCCGAAGACGATCGACAACGACCTGCGCGTCACCGACCACTGCCCGGGCTTCGGATCCGCGGCGAAGTTCGTCGCGTCGGCCTTCATGGGCGACAACCAGGACAACCGCAGCCTGCCCGGCATCAAGGTCGACGTCGTGATGGGGCGTCACGCCGGTTGGCTCACCGCCGCGAGCCTGCTCGCGCGCGAGCACGAGGACGACGGCCCGCACCTGATCTACGTGCCGGAGAACTCGCTGACGATCGAGCAGTTCGTCGGCGACGTCGACCGCATGTACACCAAGCACGGCCGTTGCCTGATCGCGGTGTCCGAGGGCGTGCACGGGCCGAACGGCGAACTCCTGATCCAGAGCGCGGAGAAGGACTCGCACGGCAACGTGCAGCTCTCGGGCTCCGGCGCGCTGGGCGACTACCTCGCCG
>JAUHYB010000668.1 GCA_030426745.1 bacterium | reverse complement strand
ACACGAAGCCCGCGGGGGAACGCGATGACGCCGCGCCGCCCCGCGCGCTCGTCCCCGGCTGCGGCCGCGCGCACGACGCGCTCGCGCTGGCGCGCGCCGGCTGGCGCGTGACCGCCGCCGACCTCGTCGAGCACCTGCGCCCGATCGTCGAGCCGCAGCTCGCCCCGCTGGGCGGCGCGTTCGTCTCCGGCGACGTGCTCGCGATGGAGTTCGACGAGCCCTACGACCTCGTCTGGGAACACACCTTCTTCTGCGCGATCGACCCCGGCCAGCGCGCGGATTACGGCGCGCTGATGGCGCGCGCGATCGCCCCCGGCGGCCGCCTCGCCGCGCTGCTCTTCCCGCTCGACCGCCCCGACGAACGCGGCGGCCCGCCGTGGCGCATCGACGAGGCGCTCTTCGAGGCCGCGCTGGGCGACGCCTTCGAACGCGAGGTCCTCGAGCCCGCCGTCGGCCGCACCGGCGGACGCGAGTGGCTGGAGCGCCTCGCGATCTACCGGCGCGTTTGACGCGACGCGGCGCCCGCCGCTACTCCCTCCGCTTCCCCCGCGTCTCGTCCCCGTCCTGGTGCAGCGTGACCGCCACGACCTTCCCCGCCTCGTCGCGCTCGAACACGAGCTGCGCGTCCACGGCGCGGTAGAAGAAGCGGTCCTTCGCCTCCGGGTAGATGCGGAGCGCGGGCTGGCCGGTCAGCTGGGCCGTCAAGCGGCCGTCGTCGAGGTGCACGCGCAGCGACGCGAACACGCCGAGCTTGTAGCGGCCCTGGTACTCGGCCAGCGCGTCGGGCTCCATCGCGATCGCCTCGCGGATCTCGAGCGGGCGGGTGTCCTCGCCCATCAGCGCGCGCATGCCGTTGGTGCCCAGCGCGTCGACCAGCGCGGTGTCGGAGTTCGCCAGCACGAAGATCGCGGCGTCGCCCTCCGGCCAGACGGCCAGGAAGCTGTGGTAGCCGCCGGTCTGACCGTTGTGCCAGCGCGTGCGCGTCCGCATCGCGGTGTGCCAGCCGTACGCGATCGGGCGGCTGGCGGGCGGGCCGGAGAGGATCTCCATCGAGCGCGGCAGCGCCTCGGCCAGCGGCGTGTCGGACGCGTCGAGCGCGGCGCGCGCGAACAGGAACATGTCGTTCCCGGTCGAGCGGATGCCGCCCGCGCCGGCGAGCACGTCGAACCGCCACGAGGTGCGCGGGTTGCCGTCGACGTCGTAGGGCGGCGCCAGGCGCTCCAGCATCGAGTCGGTCGGCTTGACGCCGGTGTCGTCCATGTCGAGCGGCTCGGTGATGCGCACGCGCAAGAGGTTCGGGTAGTCCGTCTCCTGCACGCGCGCGAGCGCGTGACCGAGCAGCCCCGTGCCGAGGTTGCTGTAGGCGTACTTCTCTCCCGGCGCGCGCGTCGGCTCGAAGCCGTCGAGGAAGGCGAAGAGCAGCTCCGCGCCGTAGTCGACGTACGGGTCGCTGTCGTCGCCGACGTCCAGGTTGGAAGGCAGGCGCGGCAGGCCCGAGGTGTGCGTGGTCAGGTGACGCAGGCGGATCGGCTGGTCCTCGAAGGCGTCGAGCGCGAACGCGTCGCCGTAGATGCGCTGGACCGTCGTGTCGAGCGTGACGACGTCGCGCACGCAGGCGTCGGCGAGCAGCACGCCGGTGAACA
>JAUHYB010000667.1 GCA_030426745.1 bacterium | reverse complement strand
GGGCGCCGGGACCATCTCGAGCGCCTCGAAGGGGCACACGTCGACGCAGTACTCGCAGCCCGTGCAGAGCTCCTCGTAGACCTCCGCCTTCGGCACCTTCTTCGGCTTGATCTTCTGCACCACGACCTCGCGCGCGTCGTCGATCGCGTCGAAGGGGCAGTACACGCCGCACACCGAGCAGTTGATGCACAGGTCCGGCTCGATGTGGTAGCGCTCCTCGCCGGAGGTGATCGCGTTCGTCGGGCACACGCGCTCGCAGATCGAGCAGGACGTGCAGAGCGTCGTGATGAAGTGGGCGCGCCACTCCCAGTTCTCCATCCGCGCGCGGTCGGTGAACAGGATCACGTCGACCACGCCGTGAGCGTCGTGCCGGTGCTTCATCCCGACGAAGCCCTCCGGCAGGTCGAAGCCCACCGTGAACTGGCCCGGGAAGGAAGAGGACGTGTGGCAGAGGTTCTTGACCTTGGGGTCCTTCACCCAGGCGGTGACCTTGACCTGGTTCCCGCGCTGGTAGACGTGCGAGCCGAGGTCCGGCATCACCTCGGGCAGGCCGTACTTGAAGCGGTCGCGCACCGCCGGGACCTTCGTGGGCAACTGCAGGCGGATCTGGACGTAACCGTCCTCCTCCTCGACCGTGTAGTCGCGCCCGTAGCGGCGGTCGCGCTCGACCCGGTCCTCCTCGACGTGGCGCCACTTGGCCCACACCGCTTCCCAGCCGGGCACTTCCTCGAGCGACCCCAGGTCCTCCGCGGGCGGCAGCTCGCCCGAGTAGTGGATCGCGTCCGTCGGACAGACCTCGACGACCGTGCGCGCGTTGTAGAGGTCGGCCTTCTGATCATCCAGCGCGTGCGCCTTCTGATCGTCCCCCATGTAGAAGATCTCGGGGAAGTCCTGACAGCACGCATCGCACGCGATGCAGGCCTCGGGATCGACGCGGAAGGTGTCGATCGAGATGACGGGCTCGGTCTGGGCTTCGGACATGGAAGGCTGGGCGGGTTGGCGAGGAGCGTTCGGCGCGACCGCGAGGCCGAGCCGGTGGAGGGGGCCGCGACGGGATTCTCCCGCCACAGGGTCCCTCGAACATAGGGCGGCGCCCGCTGAAGACAAGCGCCGAACGGCGCGAGGGCGGGCGTCGTGAGCGGCCCGGGCGGTCGCCGACCGTCGCGCGGCCGGCGGCGCTAAGCCGTTGTGGTCACGTCCATTGTGCGGGATCGGGGCGGAGGCGCAAGAGGGCGGGCCGGAGGGCGGTGCGAGGGGCGCGACGGGGGGGGCGGAGCGGCGGAGAGGCAGGGCAAGGCGCGGTCTCGCGCGCCGGGCCGGGGGTGTCGGGGCGTCGCGCGTGCCCGGGCGGGTCGGATGGTCCGCGTCGCACAGCGTCCTTCCAGGAGAGCGAAGCTCGGGAAAGCGAGTGCCTCCCGGGAGGGCCGCGGCGCGAGCCGCGCGGGGAGAGCTTGCGTTGCCGGCTGCGGAGCCCCTCACCGTCGCAACGATCGATCGCGCCGCTACGAGGCGCGGCGACGTTGTGCGGGCGGCCTGCCGGGCCGTTCGTCGATCCGGATCAGCGGATATCGCTTCCGCCAGCCGACCGTGAGCTTCCACCCGCCCTTCGCGACGTACGCGCCTTCCTGGTCCGGCGAGTACTCCTGTTCGCAG
>JAUHYB010000159.1 GCA_030426745.1 bacterium | reverse complement strand
AGCCGCCGAAGTAGCCGGCGACGGCGCCCATCACGGTGCCGATCACCAGCAGCAGGCCGGCGGACAGCAAGCCGACCGTCAGGCTGACGCGGCCGCCCCACAGGAGGCGCGTCAACATGTCGCGGCCCAGCGTGTCCGCGCCCAGCACGTGGCGCCACGGCGAGTTGCGGTCCGACTCGCCGAACTTCGGCTCGATCGGCTTGGCGGGCGTCTCGAAGCCCGTCACCGGGTCGACGCGCTGCGAGCGCGCGCCGCGCACGTAGAAGCCCTCTTCGCTGATCTCCGCGCGCGCCGTGAAGGTCGGCGGGCGGTAGTTCTCGGGGCCGTTCGACTCGTCGAAGCCGTAGGGCACGGGCGGGAAGACGGCGCTGACGACCTCGATGCGGCCCTCGCTGATGTCGGTCTTCCACGACGGCTGGTTGTCGCCGCTGGCGCGCGCGCCGAACACCCAGTACCCGGCGCCGGCGAGCAGCGACAGCACGACCACCGCCGCCAGCTTCGTCCGGCGCGCCTTGCGGATGCGCAGGCGGTTGCCGGCCAGCAGCACGCGGTTCACCAGGCGGTTCCAGAAGGGCCACGCCAGGACGAACAGCCACAGCACCATGAACGCGATCTCGACCGGGTGCAGCGACGAGAACAGCGGGTACTGCGTGCGCGAGATCAGCGTCACGCCGCCCGCGTCCGGCTGCTCGGGGTCGGCCAGCCCGTACTCGGCGCGCACCGCCTTCGCCAGGTCCTTGGCCTCGCCGGCGAGCTCGCCCGCGCGCTCGTGCTCACCCACCTCGGCGGCGGCGATCGCCTCGTCGACCTTGCCCAGGAGCGGCTCGAGGCCGGCGTGCCGGTCCTCGGGCAACCACGAGCGCAGCGTCTCGACGCGCGTCGACACGGCCGAGCGCTCGGCGTTCAGCGCCTGCAGGTACGTCGACGTCGACCCGCCCGTACGGCTCGCCTCGTACTCCTCCGGCGTCTGCTTCACCAGGCGCCCCAGGCCGAGGATCGCCGGGTACATCGTGCGGTGCGCCGTCCCGTAGGCGGCCGAGTCCACGGCCTCGATGCGGTACGGCTTGTCGTTCGCCAGCAGCGGCGCGTAGATCGCGGACGCGTACAGGAGCGCCAGGATCACCATCGAGAGGCGGAACAGCTTGTTCCGGCCGAGCTGCTCGAACACGAGGTCCCAGTAGTCCTTCGAGTACTGGGTCCGGGGGGCCTCCGCCTGCGGCGGGGCTTGCGGCGCGGGGGGCGCCGGCTGGGTCGCGGTCGTCGTCATCTGCCGGCCTCAGGAGTAGCTGATGCGCGGGTCGACCAGCGCGTACGCGATGTCGGACAGCAGGATGCCCGCCAGCGTCATCACGCTGACCAGCGCCATCACCGCCATGATGATGTTGTAGTCCCGCTGCAGCAGGCCCGAGTACATGTACTCGCCCATGCCCGGCAGGTCGAAGACGTACTCGACGACGATCGAGCCGCCGATCAGGATCGGCAGGATCGACGCGAACAGCGTGATCACGGGGATCAGCGAGTTGCGCAGCGCGTGCTTCAGGATCACCTTCCGCTCCGCCAGGCCCTTCGCCCGCGCCGTTCGGATGTAGTCCATGTTCAGCACCTCGATCATGCCCGTGCGCATCTGGCGCGAGATGTAGGCGAGGCCGCCGTACGTCAACGTCGCGACCGGCAGGATCATGTGCAGGAACGCGTCCCACAGCCACGGCAGGAAGTCCATCTGCTCCGCGCCCTTGCCGTGCATGCCGATCACGGGCAGCCAGCCGAGCCCTTCCTTGCCGAAGATGATCTGCAGCATCAGGCCCGCCCAGAAGACCGGGATCGAGTACAGGACGAACAGGAACAGCGTCGTGCCGCTGTCGATCTTCGTGCCGCGCCGGTTCGCCGAGAAGATGCCGATCGGGATCGCGAACAGGTACGTCAGCAACGTCGAGATCAGCGCGAGCGGGATCGTCACCTCGAACAGGCGCTTCTTCAGCTCCTCGCCGATCGAGCGGCTCTTGTTCACCAGCTCGTTGCCGAAGTCGAGCGCCAGCAGGCCGCCGTACGGCTTCTCGCCCGTGCCGCCGAACCACTCGTGCCCGTTCGGCTTCACGTTCAGCGGGCCGAGGTAGCCGAGGTACTGCACGGCGAAGGAGCGGTCGAGCGCGTTGTCGCGCCGGAACTCCTCGATCTTCGCCTCGATGTCCTGCGCGTCCTGGCTCATCTCGCCGCCCCCGCCGCCGCCGCCGAGGCCCAGCGCCATGGCGGCCGGGTCACCGGGAGCGGCGTGCAGGAACGCCAGGATCAGCGCGAGGATCGCGAGCAGCGTCGGGACGGCCCACAGGGCGCGTCGCAGGATGTAGCTGAGCACGTCTGGTCCGCCGTCACTCGGGCAGCGGCGTCGAGCGCGTGCCGGGCGTGCCCGCCGGGTAGTACCAGCGGCGGATCGAGTAGCCGGGCGCGATCTTGAAGCCCTGGTGTCCGCGGATCTTCTTGTTCATCGCGAACTTGCGGGGCGAGTTCATCGCGAACATGTAGGGCTGCAGCTCGGCGACCTTGGCGTGCAGCTCCTGCCAGATCTTCGAGCGCTTCTCCAGGTCGAGCTCGCGCTGGCCGGCCTCGATCAGCGCGTCGATCTCCGGGTCCATCACGCCGCACATGTTCGAGCTCTTCTTGTCCTTGGCGCCCCACTTCGAGTGCCACAGCTGCTCGGGGTCGCTCTCCAGCGGCGGCACCCACGCGAGGTTCACCGCGTCGAAGTTGCGCTCGAGCATGCGCTCCAGGAACGTCGCCCACTCGTAGGGCGTCATCGTCAGCTCGATGCCGAGGTTCTTGTACGCCTCCTGCATCTTCTGGCCCATCGTCTTCGAGGCCTCGTTGCCCGACGGGTAGCTGAACTCGATCGTGAACTTCACGCCGTCCTTGTCGATCCAGCCGTCGCCGTCGCGGTCGTACCAGCCGGCCTCGGCCAGCAGCTCCTCGGCCAGGTCCGGGTTGTACGGCACCGGCTCGACGTCGTGGTTGTAGCCCGTGCCCCAGTAGTTCTGCGGGCCGCTGACGCGGATGGCCAGGCCGTTGTACGTCGTGATGCGGTAGTTCTCCATGTCGAACGCCAGCGCCAGCGCGCGGCGCACGAGCGGGTCGGAGAACTTCGCGCGCAGGGTGTTCCAGCCGGTGTACCCGTAGGTCCCGGTGTACATGTAGCCCTTGTAGTAGTTCTCGGTGAACGCGCTGCTGGACGTGCGCTCGCCGAAGTAGTCCTCGGACTTCACGCGGTCGAAGTAGTCGAGCTGGCCGTTCACGAGCGCCTGGAACGCCGTGTTGTCGTCCGAGATGATCCGCCAGGTGATCTTGTCGAAGTAGCAGCCGACGTCCTCCCACGAGTGGAAGCCCTCGTAGCGCTCCGCGACGATCGCCTTCGAGTCCCAGCTGGTGATGCGGTACGGGCCGAGCCCGACGAACATCGTGTTGTGCGGGTTCTCGTTGATGTAGGTGCCGCGCTCCTCGAGCGTGAACGCGTGGTCCGCGCCGAACTTCGCGTGCGCCGCCGCGTCGTACTGCTTGTTGTCCGGGTCGGTCAGGTCGTACAGGTGCCGCGGCAGGATCGACATCTCGCCGACGGACGGCAGCGCGATGAAGTACTGGTACTCGTAGAAGAAGCGGATCGTCTCCTTGTCGAGCACCTCGGCGTCGAGGACCTTCTCGAACTGGAAGCGGATCTCGTCGCAGTCCACCGCCGGGTTGCGGTAGAGGTCCCACGAGAAGTAGACGTCGTCCGCGTCGAACACGTGGCCGTCGTGCCAGGTGCGGTTCGTCGGCAGGTCGAAGGTGAAGACGGTGCCGCGCTCGACCGTCGCCACGTCGCTCTTCGCCACGCGGATCGACTCGGCGCCGGCGGGGTTGTCCTTCGACGCGCCGAGCACGGTGTAGTGGTCCGCGTCCTCCGACACGACGCCGTAGACGACCCACCGCTCCTTCTCACCGCGACCGATCTTCTGCGCGGTCGGGTACGCCTCCTCGGCGCCGTCCGCGAGCACCAGCTGGTCCTCGGTGACCCACCCCTCGGCGAGGCTCGGCTCGTACTCCCAGGTCTCCCAGTTCTGCAGGACGAGGGTGTCGTGGACCTCGTAGAGCATCCAGCGCGACACGGCCGAGTTCTCGACCGCGCGGTTCAGGCCCTCGACCACCGACGACAGGTGGACGACCACCGAGCCGCCGTAGGCCTTCTCGACCGGCGTGTCCTTGTCCGGGTGGAACTCGTCGACGGGGACCGGCGGGCCCTGCTGCGGAGCCGCGATGGCGGCGGTCGCGAGGAGCGGGAGGAGGCCGGCGAAGCGCGCCAACGATCGGCGCAAGCCCTTGTGTTCCATGGAGTTCGGGTCCTTCGGGGGTCGGGCGGCCGGCGGGATGGGGTCCGCGGGCCGCTGCGGTGGCGCGTCCGGGGGCGGGGGTCGCCCCGGAACGGCCCGCACACCCTAGCGATCGGAGCGCCCCCCGTCAAGAACGCAACCCCTTGCACAGTCGAGACTTGCGGCGATTCGAGCCCCTCGCTAGGCTGCCTCGCCCATGGCCTCCTCTCCCCGCCCGGCGCGCCTCCGCCAGCTGCTCGCGCTCGCCATCCTGGCGGGCCTCGCGGTCGCCGCGGGGAGCGTCCTGGCCGCCGCCCGGCTCGACCGCGCGGACTTCGTCCTGAACAACGCGACGGAGATCCAGAGCCTCGACCCCCACACGGTCACCGGCGTCCCCGAGGGCCGCGTGATGCGCGCGATCTACGAGGGCCTGGTCGTGAAGCACCCCGAGACGCTCGCGCCGCTGCCGGGCATGGCGGCGTCGTGGGAGGTCTCGGACGACGGCCTGCACTACCGCTTCCACATGCGCTCGGGCGCGGTGTGGTCCGACGGCGAGCTGATCGACGCGGAAGACTTCGCGTTCGCCTGGCGGCGATTGCTGTCGCCCGAGACGGCGGCGGAGTACGCGTACCAGTTGTGGTGCGTGGAAGGCGCGGAGGCGTGGACGCTCTTGCCCGACGATCGGCGATACCGCGCGTTCGACGGCTCGTGGTGGCAGGAAATCGAGCCCGGGCGCTTCCGCGTCGGGCGTACGGACTTCGTGCGGACGGCCTCCGTCGCGGCGGGTTCCCGGCCGTTCACCTCGAACGACCCCATGCAGCATGTCGGATTCCCGGAGGTGCGCGGCAGTCGCACGGAGGAGGCCGACGGGGGCACAGCCGACTTCTGGCGCTACGAGTTCACCCGTGCGCTGCAACGCGACGGCTACGAGCTCCAGGTCCTGGCGACGAACTCGTCGGATGGCCTCGACGGCGACCCCGACGCGTCGCGTTGGGTCTTCGAACTGCAGCTCGACCCCGACGCGGTCGCGCGCCTCGAGCTGATGGACGCCGCGACCTTCCGCGAACTCACCTGGCGCGAACACGTCGGCATCAAGGCCTCCGACGACGGCACCGTCCTCGACGTCACGCTGAACCAACCGACGCCCTACTTCCTCGACCTCTGCGCCTTCTACCCGCTGTTCCCCGTCAGCGCGTCCGCCATCGAGCGCGCGAAGGAGCGCTGGCCCGCGACCTGGCGCATCGAGTGGTTGAAGCCGGAACACCTCGTCACGAACGGCCCCTACCGCGTCGCGTTCCGGCGCGTGAACGACCGCATCCGGCTGGCGAAGAACTCGACGTACTGGGACGCGGATCGCGTCGCCTTCGACACGATCGACGTGCTGGCCGTCGACCACCTCGGCACCTCGCTCAACCTCTACCTGACCGGTGAGGTCGACTGGATCGACCGGCCGATCGCGGGCGTCATCCCGCGCCTGATGCCGCGCGAGGACTTCGAGCCGGCGCCGTACCTCGGTTCGTACTTCTACCGCGTCAACACGACGAAGCCGCCCTTCGACGACGTGCGCGTGCGGCGCGCGCTGGCGCTGGCGATCGACCGGCGCGAGATCTGCGAGAAGATCACGAAGAGCGGCGAACAGCCCGCCCACGGCATCGTGCCCCGCAGCCTCGCGGGGTACCCCGGCGCGGACTTCGCGCACGCGCGCGACGAGGCGACGTACGAGGCGAACCTCGCGAAGGACCTCGACGAGGCGAAGCGCCTGCTCGCCGACGCGGGGTACGGCCCGGACGGCGACGAGTTCCCCACCTTCGAGATCCTCTACAACACCGACCAGACCCACAAGGACGTCGCCGAGGTGCTCGCCAGCCGCTGGGCGCGCGACCTGGGCCTGTCGGTGAAGACGCTGAACCAGGAGTGGAAGGTCTACCTCGACTCGCAGCGCACGCTCGACTACGACGTGTCGCGCTCGGCGTGGATCGGCGACTACCTCGACGCGAACTCGTTCCTGGACCTGTGGGTGACGGACGGTGAGAACAACCGGACCGGCTGGGGCGACGCGCGGTACGACGCGTTGATCGCGCAGGCCGCGCGCGAGCCGAACGAGGCGCGGCGGCTGGAACTCCTGACCGAGGCCGAGGCGATCCTGATGGAAGCGCTGCCGGTCATCCCGCTGTACGACTACACGACGCGCAACCTCACGAACCCGCGGCTGGGCGGCTTCTTCGGCAACGCGCTCGACGAGCACTTCCCGAAGTTCTTCTACTGGATGGACGACGCGGAGCTCGCCGCGAAGCGCGCCGCCGGCGACCCGGACGCCGTGCGCGTCCCCGCGCGCGGCCCCAGCGCCGGCATGTACCCGCCGGCAGGTCGCGACGCCGTGTACCGCGCGTCGAACGAGGCGCCCCGCTGATGCTGCGCTTCCTGCTGCGCCGCGCGATGTGGTTCGCGATCACGCTGTTCGTCGTCGTGACGGTCAGCTTCTTCCTGATGCGCGCGGTGCGCGGCGGGCCGTTCGACGGCGAGCGCGCGCTGAACCCGGCGATCGAGCGCAACCTGCAGGCGCGCTACCACCTCGACTGGCCGCAGTGGAAGCAGTACCTGGCCTACATCGGCCCGTTCAACCTCGACGAGGAAGGCCCGGAGTTCCTCGGCGGTGACGGCGCGCGCCCGTTCGGCGGCGTGCTCGCCGGCGACTTCGGCCCGTCGTTCAAGTACCGCGACTTCACGGTCAACGACATCATCGGCCAATCGCTGCCGATCTCGGCCGCGCTCGGGTCGATCGCGCTGGCGTGGGCGCTGCTCCTGGGCCTGACCGCCGGCGTCGCGTCGGCGTTGTGGCGCGGCACGAAGACCGACGTCGCGCTGCGGCTCGCGGCGACGACCGGCATCGCGCTGCCGAACTTCGTGATCGCCGGCTTCCTGGTGATCCTGTTCGTCTTCCTCGTTCCGCTGTTGCCCGTCGCCGGGTACGGCAGCCCCGCGCACCTGATCCTGCCGGGCTTCGCGCTGGGCGCGCCCTTCGCCGCCTACATCGCGCGCTTGTCGCGCACCGGCATGCTGGAGGTCCTGCACCAGGACTACATCCGCACGGCGCGCGCGAAGGGCTTGTCCGAACGCCTCGTCATCCTGCGGCACGCGTTGAAGGGCGGCATCCTGCCGGTCGTCAGTTACCTGGGCCCCGCGACCGCCGGCATCCTGACCGGCAGCCTCGTGATCGAGCGCATTTTCGCGATCCCGGGCACCGGATCGCACTTCGTGAACAGCGCGCTCAACCGCGACTACACGCTCGCGATGGGCGTGACGATCCTCTACACGGTGCTGGTCTACGCGCTGAACACGCTCGTCGACCTCGCGTACACCTTGCTCGACCCGCGCATCGAGCTGGAGGACGAAGCGTGAGCGCCGAAGCACCTCGCCCGAGCGCGCAACGCTGGGACCTCGGCGGGCGCGACCTCGAGGCGCTCCTGGCCGAGTCCGCGAAGTACAAGGGCGAGAGCCTGTGGCAGGACGCGCGCCGCCGCCTGTGGGCGAACCCCGCCGCGCGCTGGAGCTTCCTGTTCCTGGTCGCCGCCGGCCTGCTGTCCCTGTTC
>JAUHYB010000666.1 GCA_030426745.1 bacterium | reverse complement strand
GGTGCCGCTCCGCGGGCTCTCCGTGCGCCTGACCGGATGGACTCCGCGTCAGTCGCAGAGCGCCACGCAGTCGATCTCGACGTCCACGTCCTTCGGCAGGCGCGAGACCTCGACGCAGGCGCGCGCGGGCGGCTCGGCGCCCTCGAAGAAGCGGGCGTAGACCGCGTTCACGGCCTCGAAGTCGCCGAGGTCCTTCAGGAAGACCTGGCACTTCAGGACCCGGTCGAGGCCCGAGCCGGCGGCCTCCAGCACGGCGCGCAGGTTGGTGAGCACCTGCTCGGCCTGGGCGGCGACGTCGCCCTCGATCCGCGCGCCGGTCGCGGGGTCGAGCGCGATCTGGCCGGAGCAGTGGACGAAGCCGCCGGCGACGACGGCCTGGCTGTACGGGCCGATGGCGGCCGGGGCGTTCGGGGTGGAGACGATGCGGCGGGTCATGGGGCGGCTCAGCTCGAGAAGCGCGCGGCGAGGGCCGCGGAGACGTTCGGGGGGACGAAGGAGTCGACGTCGCCGCCCAGCGCGGCGATCTGGCGCACCAGCGTCGACGAGACGTGCGCCGTCGCGGGCGCGGGCACGAGCAGGACGGTGTCGACGGCGGGCGCGAGCTCGCGGTTCGTGCGCACCATCGGCACCTCGTAGTCGAAGTCGACCGCGCCGCGCACGCCGCGCACGATCACGCCGCAGCCGCGCTCGGCGGCGGCCAGCGCCACCAGCCCGTCGACCGACACGACCTCGACGCCGGCGAGGTCCGCGCACGCGCCGCGGGCCAGCTCGACGCGCTCGGCCGCGGAGAACAGGTGCTGCTTCTCCGGGTTCTCGGCGACGGCCACCGTGACGCGCCCGAAGAGCGCGGCCGCGCGCTCGACCAGCTCGAGATGCCCGCGCGTGAAGGGGTCGAAGGTGCCGGGGAAGAAGGCGTGGTCGCAGCGTTCCGGTCCGCTCATGGGCGACAGTGTACGGCTTCGAAGAGTTCGGCGACGAACGCGAACCGCGGCGCGCGCCGGCGGTCTGGTCCGGTGTGAACGAGGAACAGCCGCACGCCGCCCACCGGCCCGCGCGCCCGCTGCTGGCGGCGCTCGGAGCCGTCGTGATCGGGCTCGCCGCGGGCCGGGTGACCGGCGCGGCGGGAGGTGGCGCGGCGTTCTCGGGAGAAGGCGCCCTGCTGGCCGTCGCGGCGGGCGTGGCGGCGCTCGTCGCCGCGGGCCGCGTCGGGCGTCGGTGCGGCGCCGCGCTGGTGGTGCTGGCGCTCGCCGCGACGGTCGGCGGGCGCGCCGCCGAGCGCGCGCCGCGGCGCTCCGCCTGGCACGGCCTGGGCGGCACGACGGAGTGGACGGGCGAGATCGACGGCGCGCTGCACCGCGTGCCGGTCGGCGTCGTCGACGAGGGCGACCGCGTGCGCGTGCTCGGCGCGGGCGCGGTGAGCCGCCCCGCCGTCGGCACGGAACGGGTGCGCGCGGGCGGCGCGGACGTGCGCGTCCTGGCGGCGGACGAGGTCGTGCGCCTGTCCCCCGCCGAGCGCGGCGTCGCGCACGACCTGCGGACGAGCTTGCGCGCGTGGCGGCGCGCGGGCCTGGAGCGCCTGCGCGCGTGGCGCGACCCGGACGCGCGCGCGGCCGCGGCGGCGTTGTGCTTCGGCGACCGCACCGAGTTGCCGATCGGG